>JAJYBO010000224.1 GCA_021778975.1 Deltaproteobacteria bacterium | reverse complement strand
CGGACTTCAATCGCCTGGTTGGGGCAGATTTTGACGCAGGAAAAACATTCCCAGCACTGATCCGGTTCTTGATTGTATGCTTTCATCGCTGTGGCGTCGAGAACCATCAGGTCATTGGGGCAAATGTACATACATGCGGTCTTGTCTCCGCCTTTGCAACCATCACATTTTTCTGCAATTACAAAACTTGGCATTTAAAATACCTCCTGTTTGTTGGCTTTGTCATAAGTACGAGTTTATACACAAACAAAAAAATACTGACAGCCTGAACTTAGATGTCTCCCGCACCTCCCTTCTATAATTTAATGGCCTTTCAACTACGCCGGGCCGCATGATTAGTTTGCCAAAACTATTTGATATCAATACCCATATGCTATTTATTTCCGAAAATCAACCCTTCCAGGAAATAGTCAAAAAATTCAGCGTAATACAATATAAGATTGCATGAATATCACCCGGTGTTTCCCTTGTCAAGTACTTTTGAAATCATCCGGGCCACTGAAAACGGGTCAAAAAGAGGGACAATATCACCGATGGCGTTCGAACCCTATAAAAGTACGACCGGAAGCATCAGGTGATTTTCGAGAAAAAGGACTATCACCCGATAAGCGATTTGTCAATTGACACGAATGGGACCGTACATCGCAGCATCCGGACTTTTTACGAAGCCGTCTTATTTAATGCCACAGGATATTTGCTTTACCAGCCTCCATGTGCTACATACAAACTGTATATCTTACTTTGCGATTTGGGTGCAAAGCCGATATCGTTCCTTCAATCGAGGGGAGATATCCCCCGTACAACGTGGTTTTTTGCCCCGCCCTGGCATTGCCGGGAATTTTGCCCTGGAATAAATTCTGGAAAGGAACCTGCGCCGCTGCATGAAAATTGCCATCAGCCAGATCAACCCTGTTATCGGAGATTTTAAACATAATTGCGATCGCATTGTCCATTTTTCGCAAGAAGCCCGATCGCGGCAATGCGATCTCGTTGTGTTTTCCGAGCTTGTCATTCCTGGCTATCCCCCCCGGGATCTTCTGGAAAAACCAGATTTCATTCGCGCCAATCGTGAAGCGCTCGATCATCTGATACAGCAGATCCAGGGCATTGGCGTCATCTGTGGCTACGCCGATATCAACCCTGCGAACAATGAAAATCCCCTGTTCAACACCGCTGTTTTGTTTGAAAATGGACAAATACGGCAACAGGTTCACAAACGGCTTCTGCCCACCTACGACGTATTCGATGAACGACGATATTTTGAACCCGGTAAAGAAAGCCGGGCTTTCTTTTATAAAGGTCGAAAAATTGGCCTGACAATTTGTGAAGATCTCTGGAATGACAGAGATGTTTTTCAAAAACGCATCTATTCCATTGATCCAGTCGAGCTTCTTGTCCAGGATGGCGCCGATCTGATCGTCAACCTTTCCGCATCGGTTTATCATGCCGGAAAACATGATTTCAGACGTCATATGCTGGGCTGTGTAGCGCGTAAATATGGCGTTCCCCTGATATACGCCAACCAGGTCGGCGGCAATGACAGCGTTTTGTTTGACGGCGCCAGCCTGGCGTTCGATGCATTGGGCAATGTGACCGCGCTGGCGATGGATTTTGAAGAAGATATGGTGATTGCCGATCTGGAACATCCTGACTGTAACGATATTCACCTGGTTTCAGAATCTCAGAACGCATCCATTTTAAAAGCGCTGGTGACCGGTACGCGCGATTACATCCGAAAATGCGGGTTTTCCAAAGCTGTCGTAGGGTTGAGCGGCGGTATTGATTCCGCCCTGACCATCGTTATTGCAGCGATGGCTTTAGGCCGTGACAATGTTGCAGCGGTTTTCATGCCATCACCCTATACATCGCCAGACAATTATGAGGACACCACCGTATTGTGTCAGAACCTTGGCATTTCTCTGACCACAATCCCCATCGCTTCTGTTTTCAATGCCTTCACAACCGCGTTATCGCCCGGGTTCAGGGCCGGCGCCGCGCCCGGTATTACCGAGCAGAACATTCAGGCCAGGATTCGGGGCGCCTTATTGATGGCCATATCCAACAGAGACGGTTGTCTGGTTCTTTCCACCGGAAACAAGTCTGAACTGGCCGTTGGATACTGCACCCTTTATGGCGACATGAATGGCGGGCTTGCCGTTATATCCGATGTGCCCAAAACCCTGGTATATGCACTCAGCCGACATATCAACGACCAGCGTCCGACCATTCCGGAACGTATTCTGGAAAAAGCGCCTTCCGCAGAACTCAAACCGAACCAGACCGATCAGGACGATTTGCCGCCCTATGATGTTCTGGACGCCATTTTAAAAGCCAGCATCGAAGACCTCAAGGGATACGATGAAATTGTTCGCATGGGGTTTGACCCGACAATCGTTCAGAACATTCTTTCGAGAATAGATCGCAATGAATACAAGCGTCATCAGGCGGCTCCGGGTCTGAAAGTGACGTCGAAAGCGTTTGGATACGGCAGGCGATATCCGCTGGCCAAACACTTGACACAATTCAAGATATCCTCCCATCAATATTCTTGACATGTCAGTGCGTTATACTTATATGTAACACTGATGAAGGTGTGAGGCTTGTGTTTTCAAAAAATTCGCCTTGATTCTGTTACATGCAGATTTCCGTGGAAAGAGGTAGTTACGATGTCTGAAACAGATTATTATAAAATATTGGGTGTTGACAAGACCGCGGCAGACGATGATATCAAAAAGGCATACCGCAAACTTGCGATGAAGTATCACCCGGATCATGCCAAAGGGGATAAGGCGGCTGAAGAAAAATTCAAGCAGATCAGCGAGGCGTATGCCGTCCTGAGTGACAAGGAAAAACGCCAGCAATACGATACGTTCGGTTCTGCAGGGTTTCAGCAGCGCTATTCTCGAGAAGACATCTTCAAGGGGTTTGACTTTGAAGACATTCTTCGCGGTTTTGGGCTTGGCGGCGAAGGATTTTCTTCCCGGCAAAAAGGCGGAAGAGGTGGAAGAGGCGGCACCCGATTTTCATTTGAAGGCGGCAGTCCTTTTGGTAATTTTTCAGCGCATCAAGCGCCGATCAAAGGATCTGATCTGGTCTATGAATTACCAATCACCTTGCAGGAAGTGATGACCGGCGCCAGCAAACAAATCCGTTTTCAGCATGGAACCCAGTCCGAAAATCTCACGGTCAAAATTCCCAAAGGCATGACCAGTGGAAAAAAACTGAGAATTGCCGGAAAAGGGGAAGCTGGGCCTTATGGAGGACCTCCGGGAGACCTCTACATTACGACGCAGCTCATCGAAGATCCGATGTTTAGCGTCAAAGGTCATGATCTTCATATCAAGCGCAGCATCAAGCTGACCGAATCGCTTTTAGGCGTTACCCTGTCAATCCCGACGGTTGATGAAAAACAACTCAGTCTCAAAGTGCCGCCAGGCGTCAAACACAAAACCCAGATGCGCCTTTCCGGCAACGGACTGCCCCGCATGAATGAAGAAACTCGTGGAGACCTCTATGTACAGATTGACGTGCAGACACCGCGTCACCTCACGAAAGAGCAGAGGGAACTGATCGAACAACTTGCAAAATCCGGACTTTAATTATGGCGGAACTCATTCCCATTATTTTACCTGAAGATATTCAGGAAAAAGTCAGTTGCATTGCCCGGCAAATTTCGTCGGATTATCAGGGGAAAGACCTAATTCTGGTGGGCATGCTGAAAGGGGCGTTTATCTTTTTATCGGATCTGGCCAGACATATTTCCATTCCTGTGCAGATTGATTTTATGCGTGTCTCCAGCTACGGCGCCGACATATCGTCATCCGGAAATATAACGCTGACGCATCCGATACAGATAGACGTGGCGGGTAAGCATTTGCTTTTGGTTGAGGATATTGTGGATACAGGTCGGACTCTGGCCTGGGCCAGAGACTATTTTCAATGCCTGAATCCGGCATCGGTTCATATTTGCGCTTTTATTGACAAACACGAAAGACGGGAGGTTGACGTCGAGGTTGACTATTCGTGTTTTTCGGTATCGGAAGGGTTTTTAGTCGGCTATGGTTTGGATTATGCCGAAAACTACAGGGAATTACCGGGTATATATCACCTTAAAATTTAATCAGTGAGGCAAAGCCATGATCGTAACCTGTGAGGAATGCAGTACACGTTTTAACCTGAATGACAACATGGTCAAACCGTCAGGCTCAAAAGTAAAATGCTCAAAGTGTCACAAGGTATTCAAGGTCTATCCACCGGCTTCTACTCCGCCTCAGTTGTCAGCAACCGAAGAACCGTCCATCGAGTTGTCTCAAATTCCGCATGCTTCCACGAATATTCCTCCTGCAGACAAGATGTTGTCCCATATAGACGACAACATCAGTTTACAACCTTTGGCGCCTTCGCCTTCCTCAAAGCCAGAAGAAGTTGATTTTCCGGACCTTGATATACAGCTTCAGCCTGATGAAAAGAAAGGCGATTTTGCCGCCAAAACATCGCAGATCGGTGACATCAATATTCCGGACATCGGTATCATGCTTCACCCTTCAGATATGGAGCCGTCCTACATCTCAGGGGAAACACAATTCGATGACATCGAAATTCCGGATATTGATGCCCTGTCAAAACCGTTCAACAAGAAAACGGATACAACCACAGCGGAAACACAGTTAAGTGATTTTGACATTCCGGACATTGATGTCTTATCGAAACCGTCCGTCAAGAAAGCGGATTCAGCGACTACGGAAGTGCAGATTGACGATTTTGATATGCCGGACATTGAAACGCTCTTGAAGCCTTCAGCCGAGAAAGTGGATTCAGCGACTGCGCAAGTGCAGATTGACGATTTTGATATGCCGGACATTGAAACGCTTTTGAAGCCTTCAGCCGAGAAAGCGGATTCAGCGACTACGGAAGTGCAGATTGACGATTTTGATATGCCGGACATTGAAACGCTCTTGAAGCCTTCAGCCGAGAAAGCGGATTCAGCG
>JAJYBO010000020.1 GCA_021778975.1 Deltaproteobacteria bacterium | reverse complement strand
TCTTCGGGACAGCGTCAGAAGATCCTGGACGATCGCGGCGGCTCTTTCTCCGGACGCCATGATGTTCAGAAAGATTTCCCGCAGTGGGTGGTCTTCGGGCATTTCCAGCAGAACCAGCTCTGGATAACTGACGATTCCGGACAGGATATTGTTCAAGTCATGGGCCACGCCTCCGGCCAGAGCGCCGATGGCTTCCATTTTTTGGACGCGTGACAGCCGGGTTTCGAGCTGAACCCGCATCTGTTCCGAATGAATGCGTTCTTCGATCTGCTGATGCAGCAAGGTGTTGGCATTGACCAGCTCGGCAGTGCGTTCCGCCACGCGCTGATTCAGGTAGGACTGGGCTTCTTCAAGTTCCTGAATCTGAAGGTCAATGGTTTGAGCCATCGAATTCAGGGCCGTATAGATAATCTGAAATTCATCGAAATCCTGTGTTCCCGTTTGAATCCGGTAGGTGATATCTCTTTGCATTTTCTCGGTTTCGTTGACGGTTCTGCGAAATTCACCAGCAATGCGCCTGTTCTGAAAAAAGACGTAGGCCGCCAGAATAAGCCCCAACAAGAGCAGGCATATTTGCAGTAATTCGATATCTTCGGCGGACTTTCTGTTGAATTTCTCGATAGCATCCCGCAACTGCTTCAGCTTTTCGAGAATACTCGCCCGATTTTCGTTCAGCGCCTTATGCAAACCGCCTTTTTTTTGTTCGATGGTGAGCAACTTTTTAAACCAGTCTTCAAACGACCGTCCATTTTTCAGAAGTTCTTCCACCAGCAGGCCATCCTGGGCATCCAGAGAGAAGTCTTCAAAGGCGTTGGTGGCCGCATAGAAGCGATGAACACGATTTTCAAATTCGGCTCGGACGGCGCTGGGCAGCGACCCTTTCTGCAAATCATAAAACGTTTTCAAAACGTCCAGCAGACTGGTCTGTATGGAAACCGCCGCGGCGATGATATCCATTTCGGGCGCGGATTTGATCTGACTCCGTTTGAACGCCTTCCCGCTGTCGTATCCTTTGGCGTAGGCCCCGCGGTCCAAAAGGTTTTTCATGTAGGCGATGTGATGCTGATGGATATAACGGACGCTTTTGATCAGTTCTGGCAAAACACGATCAACACTGGCGTAGAGTAAAACACTTTGCTGCTGCATCCCCAGCAGTTGATTCACGATAGTTCTTCGGGAGTTGAACAGAGATAGGGCGGCGGCGTCGTGCGTTACCGATGAGAGTCTATCGAGTTTGTCATATTTCGATGTGAGTTCGGTCGCTCTTGAAGATAACTGCAAGGAAGCGTTTTCCCACAAGATGGTGTCATAAAAACAGGTTTCTAAGTTGAGGATATCATGATACCGCGTGTCTGACGCCGCCATGCGTTCGTTCAGAACATAACCGGTAACGGTGATGGCGGGGAGCAGAACAATGAACCCGATCACAATGTGCAGCCGGGTGCGGATGGACTTGCGTTTCATATCAATGGGTCTCGACGGGGTAGTTCAGCTTGATCCAGCCGCGCATTCCGAAATCGAGTCCGCGGATGTTCCGGTAGCCGAATTGCGATAAATACTGCATGGCGTAAATATCCCTGTTTCCGGTTTCTGTCACGATCACCACCGGGCTGTCATGAGGAATCTGTTTACGGATATCAGGGCGGATCAGGTCGTCGAGCAGGCAGGTAATCGTTTTGCATCCCGTTTTGATAGCAGGAACGGAAGGATCCGTCTTCAGATAATTTTCGGTGCGCAGATCGAGAATGGTCAGCACGGGGCGATGCCGATCATCCTGACAGCCATTTTTATCAGCGATATCCATGATATTTAACAATTCTTCACACGAAATGAACTTGCCTTTATATTTCGGAAGCGGTGCAACCGATTCTATTTTATGTCCGGCGTTGGTCCAATCTTTGATGCCGCCGTTGTAGATTTCGATGTGGGTATAGCCTCTGTTTTTGATGGCGACCGCCACTTCGTAGGCGAAAACTCAGCGGTATCCCACGCAGTAGGTAATGATGTGTCTGTTCTTGTTGGCCCCCAGCCGTCCGATGGTTTTATCCACATCGCACCAGGGAATATTGACGGATCCCGGAATGGAAACATCCTTGAAAATCATCTCATCCAGTGCATTGACCAGAACGAAATCCACCTTGCCGGCATTTCTTTCTTCCAGCAGTTGGTGGAGTTCCCGCGTTGTGACGACATTGAATCGCTCCAGCGCCAGTGACGGCGCGGCAGACAGCATTACGCTCCATAACACGACCATACCTTTTGCCAATAGCTTCATGATCCCCTCCTTATGGTTGCGGATTCCGAGACTGAAACGTCTCCGGCATAAAAAACAGGATGAGTGCGCCAATGACATAGACCACGGATGTCAGCGCCAGACCTGCCTGCAATCCATGTGTCTTGCCGATATACCCGATGGTGTAAGGGGCCAGCACAGCGCCGATCCGGCCGGCGTTCCAGCAGAAACCGCCCGCATAGGCGCGGAGATGCTCTGGAAACAGCTCCGCATAATAGGCTCCCAGCACGCCGCCAACCCCGCAAAGCCCAAACCCGACGACGATTCCCCACCAGAACAGGAACATCGGCTGATAGACCACGATATACACCGCCACGGCCACCGCCGCGATCAGAAATGCGGAGATCATGGACTTCCGGCGGCCAATCCTGTCCGCCAATATTCCGAAAAACTGAAAGCCCAGAAACATCCCGATATACATGACAAATGAAAACCAGGCCATTGTCGTCAGGCTCAAACCTCTTTCCTTTGTCAGAAATGTCGGAATCCAGAACGCCGCTCCCCAGTAACCGGCCAGGTTGACCACGCTGACCAGCGTCCCCATCAGTGTTTTTTTGATGAGATGCGCCGAAAAAATCGCCCCAATGCCCACGGCGGCGGATGTCTTTTCAGATGGATGCAGCCCCGGATTCCGGGCTTCGGACGGGAGCATGCGGAATACCGCCAGCGCCAGTGGAATAGATACAATACCGGACATAAACAGCCACTGCCACTGGATATCGAGAACCATTCGGCCAATCCACGAGGCCAGACTGGCGCCAATGGCGAAGCTGCTGAATACGAAAGACGCCGCCCGGCCCCGGTATGCCGGCGACCAGTGTTCGGCGATCAGGGCGGCGCAGGGCCCCCATAAACCGCCCAGGGCAAGGCCGGTAAAAAACCGCAGCACCATCCAGTGCGCCCAGGAATGAACGCCATACACAGCGCCCATGCCCAGCCCCAGCCATATCAGGGCCAGCACCAGCGCAAAACGCCGTCCGCGGTTCTCGGCGATCAATCCAAAGAGGACGCTTCCGACGATGGCCCCGGCCATGGTGGCGGATCCCAGCAGCCCGCCTTCCGGAAGCGACAACTGCAGAACTTTGAGCAGCACCGGCATGGCAATGGCCAGAACAATCAAATCGTAGCTGTCAATCAAATAGGAAAGAAACGCTGCCCACAGTACGGGCCATCGGTACGGGCTGCCGTTCATTCCACGGCTCCTTTCCGCATGGTCGTCAGTCGCATGGCCGCTGCTTCGATGTCGGATTGATTCATGATGGCGGAAACGACAGCGATGCCGGCAACCCCGGTAGCGAGTACCGATGCAGCATTTTCAGTATTGATGCCGCCGATCGCCACCACGGGGATATGCACCGCCGCTGTGATTGTCTGTAAATCGTCAAGGCTGACAGCCTCGTTTCCCAGCTTGGTGGTGGTGGGAAACACCGCGCCCACCCCCAGGTAATCCGCTCCCTGATTTTGAAACAAGATCGCTTCATCCACCGTTGCGGCTGAAGCGCCGACAATTTTATCTGGCCCCAGCAGTTTTCTGGCCACCACCACCGGCAAATCTTCCAGACCCAGATGGACGCCGGCGGCGTCTACCGCCAGTGCGATATCCAGGCGATCATTGATGATGAGCGGGATGTTGCAGCGGTCGGTCACGGCTTTGACGGTCTGCGCCATCTTGAAAAAGTCTCCTGAACCGAGATTTTTCTCGCGAAGCTGCACCAGGGTAACCCCCCCTCGAATAGCGGCTTCGATACAGGTTTCAAACGTTCGTCCTCCCAGCCAGCGGCGATCTGTCACCAGATAGAGGTTAAGATTGAATTTCTTGAGAAGCATTTTTGAATTTTCTTTCTCCGTATATGCAGTGGTCATGATTTGTATTCTTGTGGCGTCGAACAACCGATATTTGTCAGTTACCGTCAGCATTCATTTATCCTGTTAGAATGCCAAATTCAACGAAAAATGTCTGAAGACTCGCCCCAACTCGATCGGTAAATTCGAAAAGGCTTTTTTAAATACAGCTATTTGACGCATAGCATACAACATGGTAAGTGTTCCAAACAGTGATCAGCGCCTGTAACCTGCTGGAAAGAAGCCACCATGACCGAAGACATTCGCTGGAAACAGCGATTCGACAATTATAACCGCGCCCTGCATCAGCTCACCCTGGCTGTGCGGCTCATTGACCAGCGTCCGCTCTCGGATCTGGAAAAACAGGGTCTGATACAGGGGTTCGAGTTTACCCATGAACTGGCCTGGAAGGTGCTGAAAGACTATCTCGAATACGAAGGGATTCAGGGGCTGATCGGTTCCAGAAGCACCGTGCGCGAAGCGTTCAAACAAGGTCTGATTGCGGATGGCGAGGTGTGGATGGACATGATCGAAAAGCGGAATCTTTCAAGCCATACTTATAACCTTGACCTGGCGTCCGATCTGGTTGAAGCTATCCACGACACCTATTACCCCTCGTTTCTGGCGCTGAAAAAGCGCCTCGATCCGGAGGTTTAGTCATGCAGGATTTTGGGCTGCCCCCTAAAACACTGGCCGATATCCGGCGTATTCTGGCTGAATGTCCGGCAGTTGAAAAAGCGATTCTGTACGGTTCTCGGGCTAAAGGCAATTATCGGCCCGGCTCCGACATTGATCTGACCCTGATCGGGGATTGTCTTGATCTGAAGACACTTGGATATCTCGCCGCCAGACTGGAAGCATCGCCAATCCCGTATCAGGTGGATTTGTCGCTATGGAGTCGAATTGATCATGTCAATCTGCGTGAGCATATCGAACGGGTTGGGGCGATTTTTTATCAGCGTTCAGATGTCCATGGCGATTTCGCCCCGGTTGCGCCCCTCACGCAAAAATAGATGTCCATCCAGTAAGCCATACTTTTATATATCTGAGGCACAGATTGATAGCTTTTATGAATTTGACATATTGAGGACACTTCTATCACAATACACAAATTATATTGGCATTTTATCAAATGTTCCTCCAATCGAAAGGTATAAAAATGGAATATCTGGATTGTAAAGGCGTTCCCTGTCCGCAACCTGTATTAAAGACACGGGCCTATATTTTGGCGCATCCCGAAGCGCAAACATTTTCGGTAATTACTGATAACCGGGCGTCCGCGGAAAATGTTTTGCGGTTTCTCGAAAATCAAGGATTTCAGACACAACTGGAAGAAACCGCCGACGAATTCACCATCACTGCATATCAGGGGTGCGCCATCCCGGAAAAGCCAGCGCCACAAAAAGCGGCAACAACAGATCACGCTCAAACGCTCGTTGTCATTGTCAACGATGTTATCGGAAACGGAGACCGGGAACTGGGCGAAAAGCTGATGCTGAATTTTCTGAAAACGCTTCCCGAACTGGGCAGGTCGTTGTGGCGTATCATCCTTTTGAACAATGGCGTCCGACTTGCCATCGAAGGCGCCGAAACGCTTCCGGCGCTTCAGCAGTTGGCCGGTGACGGTGTCAGCATCCTGGTGTGCGGCACCTGTCTGAACTATTATCAATTGCTGGAGAAAAAACAGGTTGGCGACACCACGAACATGCTGGATGTCGTTACCAGCATGCAGCTTGCCGCCAAAATTATCCACCTGTGACGGTTACCCAAAAGAAGGTACAGCCGGAGTACTGTTTTCTGGCGCCGTCACTTTTTTTGAGAGAGGAAACATGACTGTAGCCTATTGGTTAACGAATAGATTATCTCTAATTTGCTGTTTTCTGATTCTGAATCTGCCCGCCTGGGGCGTTTCCGAAGCCAGCGCGGAAGAGGCTAAAAATACACCCGCAACTTCTGGAACATCAATGTCCATTTTGAACAAACCCATATGGATGACAGATCTGTCTTTTGGAATCAAAGAGGGATATGACGACAACATTCTGGGCGTATCCGGAAACCGGATGCCGAAAAGCTACTCGTGGATGACCATGCTGTCTCCTAAAATCGGCATTGATCTGGCGCCGCTGATCAAAAGCTCGTACCTTCAGGCGTTATCCATGAAATACGAACCCGAAGCCACCACGTTTTCCCAGGCTTCCGAAGAAAACAATATCGCCCATCGGATTTCGAACACCGTCAAGGCCAAGATGGGAGTTTCCTCTCTAAACCTCGATAACGCCTTTGTTTACGTGGATGGCGGCAATACCGCTCCGATCTACGCCGCTCCGGACAATGTCCGAAGCGGTTATGCGCATGCACTCCCCCGCGAGCGACGGCATCAGTATCAGGATCGGATGAAATTCGATTTAAAATTCGACGCCGGTTCTTTCTTTGTCCGCCCCGCGGGATCATTGCAATACTGGGATATGCTGACGGACCAGAAATCAACAGCCGGATATCAGAACTGGGTTGACCGGTATGATATGAACGGCGGCATGGATGTGGGCCACAGCATCACGTCACAATTGGCATTTTTTCTGGGATATCGGTATGGACGTCAGTATCAGGGAAACGTGCTGAATTCGAAATACAGCGCCACCAACAACTATCACCGGGCCGTTGCCGGCATCGAAGGAAAGCTCTGTAAATGGCTCAGTCTTTCGGTTGTTGCAGGTCCGGACTTCAGGCAATATGATGACACCGCCCCTGTAAACCAGAAAAACCAGGTGGATTTCTACAGCGAGTCCTCGCTCACAGCCGACATAACGAAAAGTGATGCCGTCACGCTTAAATACAAGGCGTCGCAATGGATATCCAGTACAGGGCAGGTGCCGACGTTTGATACCGGGTTCGATTTGGGCTACCGCCATAAATTTGCTTCATCACTGGTCTGGAACCTGAACGGACAATTAAAGAATGCCGATTATACGGTGGGAAATCTTACGACCGGCTCTGCACCGTCGCTGCGGAATGACTGGCTGTACGGAATTTCGACCGGCGCGAGCTACGATATCAACAAGAATATCGGCGTCAATTTGAACGTAGCCGCCAACTTTGGCCGAAACGAGCAGGACGGTATCACAAATGCCGCCTACCGGGAATTCGATCAATGCGTGACATCCATCGGAGTGTTCACCAAGTTCTAAAAAAACGTTTCGGGCGGGTTTCAAACACCCGCCCGAAATACGAAGCAATCAGGCAATTCCGAGCTGGAATTTCATGGATTTAAGGGTGTTTTTCATCAGCATGGTGATGGTCATGGGGCCGACACCGCCCGGAACCGGCGTAATCGAACCCGCAATCTCTTTGGCGGCGTCAAAATCCACATCACCTTTGAGAATGGCCACCTTCTTTCCGGTTTTTTCACTGATTTTTTCACCCACGCGGTTGACGCCGACATCAATAACGCAGGCGCCGGGTTTGATCCACTCCGGCTTGACCAGGCCAGGAACGCCGGCCGCGACAATCAGAATATCCGCCCGTTTGCAGTGAGCCTCCATATTTTTGGTGCCGGTATGAACGATCGTGACGGTGGCGTTCGCGCCCGGACCTTTTTGCAGCATCATGTTGGCGATAGGTTTGCCCACGATGTTGGAACGGCCCACCACCACAACTTCCGCGCCTTTGGTTTCAACCCCGGCGCGCACGATCATTTCCTGAATCCCCGCTGGCGTACAGGGCGGAAATTTGACTTCGGAGCCGCCGATCATCAGTCTGCCCACATTCACCGGATGGAACCCATCCACGTCCTTGTCCGGATCAATGGCGTTCAATACCTTTTTCTCGTTGATGTGTTTGGGAATCGGAAGCTGCACCAGAATTCCGTTGATGGAATCGTCCTTGTTGTATTTGTCAATCAGCGCCAGAAGATCGGCTTCTGAAATATCAACCGGCTGGGAATCCTGAACTTCCTTGAAGCCAACCCGGTGAGCAGTCTGAATCTTGAGGGTGACATATGAAATCGAGGCGGGATTTTCACCGACCAGGATGGTTACAAGACCTGGAACTTTGCCATATTCTTCTTTGAGTTCTTTGACTTCTGCTGTAATTTCTTCCAGAATTTGCTCACGAATTTCGGTTCCAAGGATTAACTTTGCGGTCATGTTCAATCTCCTTTTTTGGTAATGAAGCGACTCAGGGTTCTTATCAAAGTGGGCAGGGCGGTTGCCTCAGCCCGGTGGTTTCATCCAGACCCAGCATCAGATTCATGTTCTGAACGGCCTGACCCGCTGCGCCCTTGACCAGATTGTCAATGGCTGAAATCAGGATCAGCCGGTTTCGGGACAGATCGAACCTGAAGCCGATATCACAAAAATTGGCGCCGCGAACGTTCCGGGTGTCCGGATATTTACCGTCCGGACGGATGCGGATAAAGAAACGCCCGCGATAAAACGATGTCAGGCACTCCCGAATATCATCGGCCGTAACCGATGGGGCGGGCGTCGCGTACAGGGTGGTCAGCATCCCCCGGCTCATGGGAACCAGGTGGGGAACAAATGTAATGGAGACCGGCGTGTCGGCTTCGATGCTCAATACCTCGTCCATCTCCGGATTGTGCCGGTGCTGGCCGACTTTATAGGCTTTAAACGATTCCTGCACCTCGCAGTAATGAGAGGACAGGGACAGCGAACGTCCCGCGCCGCTGACGCCGGACTTGGAATCCGCAATAAGGCCATCCGGCTGAATCAGGTGCGCCTTCAAGAGCGGAATGAGCGGCAGCAGGACGCTGGTCGGATAGCAGCCGGGATTTCCGATCAGCCGGGCGCTGCGGATACGGTCGGAATAGACCTCGCACAACCCGTAAACCGATTCGGCGATAAACTGCGGTGCTTTGTGCGGTTGATAAAATTTTTCATACACCGCCACGTTTCGGAATCTGAAATCCGCGGAAAGGTCAATAACCCGTTTGCCATTTTCGAGCAGCCCCGGCGCAAACGACATGGGCAGTTGATGCGGAAGCGCCATGAAAATGATGTCCGTGCAATCGGACGCCCGCTCCAGCGAATAATCTTCACAGACCACATCCACGTGGCCTGCCATGGATGGATAAACCGCGTCAAACCGCACCCCGGCGTACTGACGGGATGTCAGCAGCGTCAGCTCCACTTGAGGGTGGCCGGCCAGAAGCCGCACCAGTTCAGCCCCTGCGTACCCTGTCGCACCGATAATTCCCACTCGGGTCATTGCCTTTTCTCCTGGACAGTGTCTATTTTTTTATCAATCCTCTGCTTGTAACAAAGATAATCTTCAAGTTCAAGAAAGACATGCGTCGAGTTCATAAAAAAACGGTGACAACAGATGACAGATGTGTCTGTTTTATCATGCAGTGGCCACGCCTGCCGCATGGCGCATCCGGATGTGAATCTCCAGTTTTTCGAGCGCCAGCCGGATGGCATCCCCCGCCTTTTCACTTTTCACCATATATACGTTGAAAAAATCGCGAACCGTATCGGGCTGGTGAATCCCCACAGACGGAATCAATGCCGTCAGAATCCGTTCATACAGCAGGGGATGAAACTGCTCGAGTCTGTCTATATGGCTGGTGTACCAGTTCCACAGAAGTGGAACCGCATGGGGATTGAGCGACATATATACCACAGGAATGAACTGATTGCGGGCCGGCACCCGGTCGAGAACGTAATCCAGCGCTTTTTCAATCACCGGCTTTTCACGGAAACACCCCAGAGCGGCCAGAATGTTCAACCGTTCGTGTTCGCTGGACGACTGTCTGAAACGGCTGTCAAACCATTCCATCGCCGCCTCGCCCTCAAAAAAAGCGCCAATCTGCATCACACTTTTCAGGATATCCGGGTCAACCGGCGCCCCGGACATCAGCTTATGGAACTGTTGACGTCCCCAGTCACCGGCATTTTGGGATCCCAGTAACGCCGCCGGCCACAATATCTGATCTCGCAAAATAGCGGTGGTGTGGGCGTCTCCGGTATGAGGCGCATAGCCGATACGCTCCAGAACCGTTTCCCAGAAACGAACGGCCTGTTCCGCTATCTGCGCCGGTATCGGATGCCCGCCCGAAGCATCATTCAGGATCAGCCAGAGGTCGTACAGGCTTCCGGAAATGCCGCTCAGCGGCAGAAACGCGTCTTCCTGAGCGTAAGCATCAAGAAAATTTAGATAATCCGCCAGTGACACATCCCCGCGTTCCAGTAACGCGGCATAATCGCTGTGCAGCCCCCAGCGGTCTTCCGGAGCAAGGAATTTGTTTCTGATTTTCTTTGACAATGCCGTCATATTGGCCGCATCGTGATATTGAACCCGATAAAATCCTGTCTGACCGGCGTTGATCTTATAGGTGGCGGCCGCTTCAGGAAGTAAAACGGTCTGAAGCCCATCTTCGAGCAGAATCGTCAGGCGCTCCGATTCTCCGGTCTCTGAAAAGGCGTCAATGAGAACCGGCGCCACCCATGTTTGTTCAAAATGCGCCGGCAGACTGGTAAAACGCTTTTGGGTGATGGTCAGTTCCTGGCCATTTCGATGCGCTTCCAGCAGTGGAAACCCCGGCTGGGATATCCAGCTCTTCATGATGCGGGAAACCGGCAGGTCGGATACGGACTCGAAAGCTTCCCACAACTGGCTGCTGGATGTACACGCATATGCATGGGTTTTCAGATAATTCCGAAGCCCTTTGCGAAAATGATCGTCTCCGATATAGCCGTGAATCTGCCGCAGGATGCTGCCGCCCTTGCTATAGATGATCGGCGCGGTGCTGGCGTTGATGACGACATGTTCGCCGCCGGGAATTTCAATCGGAAAATTCTCATGCAGCGCGTCCCGACGCATCGCATCGGCTGTTTGTCCCAGTAAAAACTGATCCCAGATGCCCCATTCCGGATGATAATGATGGACAATCCCATAGCCGAAATAGGTGGCAAAACTTTCGTTGAGCCACAGATATTTCCAGTCTGAAGGCGTGACCAGATTGCCAAACCACTGATGCACGGTTTCATGCGCGATGATTTCACAAATCCGCCCTTTTCCGGATGTGGATGTCACCCCCGGATAATACAGCAGCAGATTTTCGCGAAATGTAATGGCGCCCCAGTTTTCCATCGCGCCGAAGGCGAAATCCGGAATGGCGATCAGATCGAGCTTGGAAAATGGAAATGCAATATCGTAATATTGCTCGCAATATTTCAGGGCGTTATCCCCGAAGTCGAGGCCGAAATCCGCGAACGGTGTCATGCCCGGCATGGTGATCACCCGCACCCGTTCTGAATCCGACCTGTGGACATATTGAAAATCCGCGACACCGAAAAAGACCAGATAGGTGGACATCCGGGGCGTGCGCTCGAAGATGAAGCGTCTCCGGCCGTTTTCCAACGGCTCGATGCGGGCGGTTGCCGCATTGGAGATGGCGCTGAAGCCTGGTTCCACATCCATTTCTATATCGAATGTCGCCTTGTACGACGGATGATCGCAGCAGGGAAATGCCCGTCGGGCGTCGCTTTCCTGAAACTGGGTGACGGCAAGCACCGCCGGCTGTCCATCATGTACATAGCGGCTCCGATAAAATCCGGCCATCAGGTCGTTGATCTCTCCGTCACAGATGATCAGGAGACGTATCCGCCCGGACATGACCCGCGGCAGCACAACCCTCAGCATTTCATTTTCAGGTTCCAGGACAAACGCACAGTCTTCAAACGTGTTGTCGCATTGGGCCTGGCAGGTTTTGACAGCCAGGTCCAGGGCGTTCAGGGTAATTTCTTCCACCGCATTGGCGGGTTCAAACAGAATTTCCGTCCGGATGCCAAAGCGGAATTGAGAAAGATCGGGTTCGATATGCAGGGTGTAATGAACAGGACGTAATTGTGTCATGGATACCTCGTGTAACATCAATGATCCGTCAGGGTCAGAAGGTTTTTGTTGATAGCGATGTGATAGTCTGGCATCAGCCATTCCTGATGTCCGCTCTGAAACGGAATATATACCAGCGCAAAGCGGATGGGCCGGATGGTTATCTGCGGCAGGATCGGCATCCGTGTTTCGGCGGGTTTCATCATGCCTGCCAGACTGATTTTGAGGGCTTCCGCCGCTTCTGTCACCGGAAGTGTCGCCGGGTAACGCGTTCCCGGAGGATTCCCGTCAACAGGATGCTCCGGGGGCTGTGTCAGATTTATCTGGATAGACAGCGATAAAAACGTTTTGGGACTCAAGCGGAATGCCGGAGACCAGAAATAATAGGGTATTTGATCCCATCCGTTTTGCACCACCTTCGGCAGGTTGGCCACCCGAATCAGATCGGCATACGATGACAGGGAAATCCCTGTAACATCCGCGGCAATTCTCCAGAAGGGCAGGTACAGAGCCGTTGTTTCGTCTCCGGGAATAAACATTATCGGAACGGGTTTCAGCGTCGTTCCCACCGGCTGCCATGCCCGGTTGCAGTTGGTGCAGGACAGCACCAGAGCGTTGCGTTCTCCCGACAGATCCCAGCCGCACGACGGGCACAGCGCCGGAATGAACCGTAGCGGCCAGTGAAAGTTTTCGGAAGCGGCGAGTCCGTCCATTGCGCCATCGGGAAGGGGATCGGAAACCGGGCGATTCAAGACGGCGTCCATAATGCAGGCATCAATATAAAACGGTGCATAGATCAGGCTGAGGGTTTCGCCGACATGGGCATGATGATAGATATCGGCTCTTGAAAACGACGCCTCGAAAACATTTTCCTGATGCTGAAGCACCGTTTTGACCGGAAGGCCGGGCTTTAAAAAACGTCCCTGGGTGTCTGGCGAGACAAACGACAATTTCATGGCCTGCGCCCTTACGCCCAGTGTCATCGGAAAATACGGCGCGTTCACCGCCTGTTGGGTGACATCAACAAAACGGTTCTGGACCTCGGTTTCAACACAGCAGTACTGCATCCCGCGGTAGCGCCAGTAGGGCAGGAAGAAAATATCTTTTCCCGGTTTTGCCGTGTAAGGAATCATGTAGCGAAAAACGCCTTCTGGGATCAGGCAGGATTTGACCCGGCAATACTGGCAGGCAAAAATTCGGTCTGTTTCTTCCAGCAGCGCTGGCGCACCGCATTGAGGGCACTGGTAATCTATCTGGATGTTGATGGCAAAGGCTCCCTTGTGAAGAAATATCCACGCCACATGGCCAGTTCAAAACCCATGTGTACGCTGCAACGACGACCGATGCAGCGCTGGCGGAGCATCCGGACTTTTTACGAAGCCGTCAATCATGGCTGAGCCGCGGTTTCGGAAGCGGAGCAACCACAGGCCGGGCAGAATTTATCGCTGGACATCAGTGATTTTCCGCATTGATGGCATGACAGGCTTTGTAATGGAATTCCGCACTGCGGACAAAATCGAGCGTCCGCAGGAATGATGCTTCGGCATTTCGGACATGCGGCTCCGGACACTGGCGCTGATTCCGGGCGCGTCATGCCAGCCGCGATATAAGGCGCCATCACCCCCGGCATCATCAACCCCATGCCGGTTCCCAGCCCGGCGCCCGCGCCGCTTTCGTTTTCCGCGGCCTTTTCGATGGCCATTGCGGTTTTCATCTGCATCAACCGGTTCATGTCCTGAATGGCGCCCATGCGACTCCGGTCGTCAATGGCCTGCTGAACCTCCGGAGGTGGCGTGATGGCGTTGATGAAAAGCTGATCCAGCGACATCCCGAAGCGTTCAAAATCGTTTTTCAGCCGTTCGGACAGCGCGGTGGACATCTCGTCATACCTGGCTGGCAGATTCAGAAGAGAATCGAGGGTCTCCCCCAAATAATCGTTTAAACGAGAAACGACGGCCTGATTCAGATAATCTTCGATTTCTCCGGCGGTAAACATCCCCTGCGTGCCTACCAGGCTGTTGATAAAAAGCCCCGGTTTGACCACCTGCAAGTTGAAAACCCCAAACGCCCTCAGACGGACAAGCCCCAGAATGCTGTCTTTGAACGCCACCGGATCTCGGGTCCCCCATTTGAGATTGGTGAAGGTTTTCAGATTGACGAAATACACTTCGGCCCGGAGCGGGCTGGTCATTCCCCAGGGGCTGCTCAGGATTTTGGTCAGAATCGGGATGTTCAGGGTTTTCAGAGTGTGCCTGCCCGGTCCGAACACGGTCACCGCCCGGCCCTGATAGAAAAAAACAGCGGCCTGGCTTTCACGGACCGTCAGTTGCGCCCCGAATTTGATATCTCCGGAACCGGTTTCCGGAATGCGGTGCACCAGCTCCTTGCCGGTTTCATCGAACCACTCGATGACTTCAAGAAAAAACACGTTGGGACTGTTCATGCCTGCCTCCCTCTGCAAGATGAATAACGCTGCGCCGGTGTCAGTTCAAAAAAAGTTCCGTACTGATATAGCGTTCGCCCGTGCTGGGCAAAATGACCACGATTTGCTTGCCTTCCATGTCGCTGCGTTTCCCGATTTCCATTGCAGCCCACACAGCGGCTCCCGATGAAATGCCGCAAAGAATACCTTCCTGATATGCCAACTTTCGGGCGGTGTCAAATGCCTGTTCGCTGCGAACGGTCATAACCTCATCCAGAATACCGCGATCGAGAATTGGCGGGATAAAACCCGCACCGATTCCCTGAAGTTTGTGAGGCCCGGGTTTGCCGCCGGACAGCACCGGAGAATCTGCCGGCTCAACCGCTACCGCGCGAAACGACGGCTTGCGAGATTTGATGATCTGAGCGATTCCGGTAATGGTGCCGCCTGTGCCAACGCCGGCGACCAGCATATCCACCTGGCCGCCTGTATCGTTCCAGATTTCGAGGGCTGTGGTGTCGCGGTGAGCCTGGGGATTTTCCGGATTTTCAAACTGGTTGGGCATATAAACGTTTGGATCGGCAGCCGCGATCTTCTGGGCGGCGTCAATGGCGCCTTTCATTCCCTGTGCTCCTGGCGTCAATACCAGTTCTGCCCCAAGATGTTTCAGGAGCTTGCGGCGTTCCATGCTCATGGTTTCAGGCATGGTCAAACACAAGCGATAGCCTCTGGCCGCGCAGACAAAGGCCAGTGCAATGCCGGTATTGCCGCTGGTCGGCTCGACAATCCGAGAATCGGGGTGTATCAGACCGGCTTTTTCGGCGGCGTCCACCATTCGAACGGCCACTCGATCCTTGACACTGCTCAAGGGATTGAAAAACTCCAGCTTTGCGATGATGTTGGCGGGAATTCCTTGGCTGATGCGGTTCAGCCGCACCAGCGGCGTATGCCCTGTGGTCTGGTCAATGCGTGAAAATAGGGTCATGAGGTGCCCTCACTCCGGAAAACTGTTTTTTGAACCTGTTGGGGAACATTTCAAGATAAATCGAGATGACAACGACACGGTTATCGTATAACCCATAACATGGAGGTTTACAAGGGTATTTTCTCATTTCCCTTGCTGTCGAAATTGGCGGAGTTCTAATATGTTTTGAACAATGGACTGGTATTCTTGACAGGATAGTGTGATAGGCCCGGTTATATTTTCAGAAAATGAGCGACAGGCCTCTGGCATTAAAAATGCTTGTTCAATATCGTTTGCGGAAGAACGCCATGCAAACATAAGATCGAATTTTTGCCAATCATTGATTGGGGAGGAAGGAGGGTATATGTCAAAAACATCTAAAGGCATCAAACGGGATATTCTGGGCAAGTTTCGGTCGCTTTCGGACGGAAGCGATGTACTGTCTCCTCGCTGGCTGCTGAAGGATTACTGGCAGCGGTTGACGGTCTATGAAAAAGACAATTTCAATCGGGCGGTCAGTGAGCTGATACACAAAGGGCTTGTCGAAATCGTTACAGGTCGTATTCCTACCCTGAAGTTGACCGACAAGGGGAGTGATTTGATCTTTTAGGTAATTTTCAACATTCATTCTTGACGGGGATTTACCTGTTCCGTATAGTCATAGCCGATTTCTGAGCGTGTGGGGGTTCGGCTCTGCTGAAAATGGAGACAGGACATGTTCGATAGCCCGAAAGAATTGATATATGAATTTGATTCAACAATTTAGAGACATTTCCGAACACCCGGAAATATATGTACGGGGGTGGAAAGACAAAAACCACGGCAGGGTGGTGGGATACCTGTGTTCCTATGTTCCGGAAGAGTTGATTCTGGCGGCTGGCGCTTTGGGATACCGGATATTGGGCGGAGGCCATGCTGTTTCCAAAGCGGATGCGCATCTTCAGAGTTACAGTTGCAGTCTGGTGCGCGGCGCGCTGGAAGATGCGCTATCGGGCAGGCTTGATGTTGTGGACGGCATGGTTTTTCCGCACACCTGCGATTCTATTCAGAGACTCTCTGACATCTGGCGGATGTGTGCGCCAACGGGTTTTCACATAGATGCTGTGTTGCCGGTCTGTCTTACGACGGAGAGCGCCAGGGATTATATGGTGAATATATGCCGCCGCCTCAAGACCGATCTGGAAAGGCATCTGAAAACGGTCATTGACGAAGAACGTCTGAAAGCGGCTATTGAAACGATTGACGGTATTCGGATCGGCATGGAAAAACTTTACCTGCTGCGTTGCAACCATCCGGAGCAAATTCGTGGCGCCGATTTTCACGCCATTGTCAGGGCTTCTGCAATCATGGATCGGCGAGCGTTTTTAAATATTCTGAACGGTCTGCTTGCCGATCTGGAAATGGCGGCTGATGTGTCCCAACGCCCCACGGTTAGGCGTCTGCTGCTTTCCGGAGGCGCCTGCACATTTCCGGATGTGTACGAGATCATCGAATCCGCAGGCGGGGGTGTGGTTTGGGATGATCTGTGTACAGGGGGGCGGCAATGGTCCGGTCGCATTCATGCGGGGGATGATCTGATAGCCGCCATTGCCGATCGGTATATGCAACGGCCTGTCTGCCCGGCCAAACATGCCGGTCTTACCTGCCGTGGGGATGAACTGGTGCGCATGGCCAAAGAAACCCGGTCCGCTGGTGTTATTTTTCTGCTTTTGAAATTCTGTGACCCTCATGCGTTCGATTATCCATACCTGAAACAACGTCTTGACGCCGCAGGTATCCCCAGCCTTCGCATTGAGTTGGAAGATCGGTTGACCGCGGAGGGGCCATTGAGAACACGATGCGAAGCCTTTATCGAGATGTTATAACATATCTCGATGTTTCTTCCCCGGAACGTAAAATAAGTGGCTCATTGGCGGTTTGAACACGCCTTTCCGAAATATCATGTCCCATTTACCCAAAAGCACCATCCATCCAGAGTAGTTTCCGGTTCGGACGTACTTCGGAAAAAGTCAAATTTGATGCTCTCGTAAAAAGTCAAATTTCAGACGGCTTTGTAAAAAGGCCGCAGGCAAGGCGCGCAAATCCTGAGGAGTGAGGCGTACTTATGGTACGCCGCAACGACGAAGGATGCAGCGCAACGCAGCATCCGGACTTTTTACGAAGTCGTCAGTTTTTGTGACTCACATGTTCATTTTACACGAACAGCGGATATCATGGCAATTCTGATTATGTGGAGGGTATTGGCTTTCTTATTGAAAAAAAAATAACGCCCTGATAATGGAATACGAAATTCCTGTTGGTTCCCATCGGTTTTTGAAATCCGAAACGCCAGAACGGTGTTGTACTTCGCAGGGGCTTATCTGGTTTTAGATTAAATTCAAAAAGGATATATTCATGAGCAATGTTCTGATTATTGGGGCTGGAGGGGTCGGGGCCGTTGTTACGCACAAGTGCGCCCGGTCACCGGAGGTTTTTTCGCGGATCGTGCTGGCCAGCCGCACCCTGACAAAATGTGAAGCCATTCAGAGCCAGCTTCCCCGTCCCATTGATGTGGCCAGGGTGGACGCGGATCACACATCCGAAGTGGTGGAGCTGATCCGGAGCGTCAAACCGGATCTGGTCATCAATGTGGCGCTCCCTTATCAGGATATCAGCATCATGGACGCCTGCCTGGAGACCCGCGTGGATTACATGGATACGGCAAATTACGAGCCGCCGGATGAGGCTAAATTCTGCTACAAATGGCAGTGGGATTATCATGAACGGTTCAAGGAAAAAGGCATTATGGCGCTTCTGGGATGCGGCTTCGATCCTGGCGTCACCAACGTTTTCTGCGCGCATGCCCTCAAGCACCGCTTCGATCAAATTCATACGGTGGATATCATGGACTGTAACGCCGGTGATCACGGTCATCCGTTCGCCACCAATTTCAATCCCGAAATCAATATCCGGGAAGTTACCGCCAGAGGTAAGTATTACGACGACGGACGCTGGGTCGAAACCGATCCCCTGTCGGTGCATCAGCCGTTTGATTTTCCGCAGATTGGTGTTCAGGAGATGTACCTGATGTATCATGAAGAAATGGAATCCCTCAGCAAAAACATACCGGGTGTTCGCAGAATGCGCTTCTGGATGACGTTTTCACAGGAATATCTGACGCATTTGCGGGTGCTTCAAAATGTCGGTATGACCCGGATCGATCCGGTGATGTATCAGGGGGTCGAGATTGTGCCGCTCCAGTTCCTGAAAGCGTTGCTGCCCGAACCGTCTTCACTGGCCGCGGGTTATACCGGAAAGACCTGTATTGGCTGCATGATCGAAGGGCTTAAAGACGAAAAGCCCCTCAGATATTATATCTACAACGTATGCGATCACGCCGAATGCTATCGGGAAATCAATGCGCAGGCCATTTCCTACACTACTGGCGTGCCCGCCATGATCGGCGCCAGGATGATGCTGACCGGAAAATGGCGCGGCGCCGGCGTCTTCAATGTGGAAGAATTCGATCCGGATCCCTTTATGTCGGATTTGAACCAGTATGGCCTGCCCTGGGTCGAAGCGTATCCGAAAACAGGCGTTTGATCGGAGGTCTGATGAAAAACGCATCGGATATGCAGGCGCGGTTGAGTGAT
This sequence comes from Deltaproteobacteria bacterium, assembly GCA_021778975.1. GTDB lineage: Bacteria > Desulfobacterota > Desulfobacteria > Desulfobacterales > Desulfatirhabdiaceae > RAAP-1. The sequence continues at coordinate 1,889 of JAJYBO010000020.1, read as the reverse complement.
CCCCGGATACCGACGCCATGTTATGTGGTGGATGAGTCCAGGTTGCTGAAAAATCTGAAAATTCTTGAGATGGTGCAGGAGCGGACGGGGTGCAGGATTCTGCTGGCGTTGAAGGGGTTTGCCATGTTCAGTCTGTTTCCGGTCATACGCGAATACCTTTGCGGTGTTGCCGCCAGCTCTGTGGATGAAGCCAGATTGGGGGCGGAGGCGTTCGGCGGAGAGGTTCATTTTTGTGCGCCCGCGTTTCCGGATGCGCACTTCGATGAACTTCTGTCATATTGTCACCATATGGTGTTCAATTCGTTTTCATTCTGGAATCGCTACAAGACCCGAATTGCAGATTCCGGCAGGCCCGTGCGCTGCGGCATTCGTGTCAATCCAGAGCATTCTGAAGTCAAAACCCCCATTTATGATCCTTGTGGACCTGGCTCACGACTGGGGGTTACACGGGAGCAGTTCGATCCCGGGCGCCTGGCGGGAATTTCCGGGCTTCATTTTCACACCCTGTGCGAACTGAATGCGGACGCGCTGGCTCGCACCCTGCCGGTGTTCGAGAAGAAATTCGGCGTGTATCTTGCCGATATGGAATGGGTAAACTTCGGCGGTGGCCACCACATCACCCGTGACGACTACAATGTTCAGTTGCTGTGCGATGTGATTTCAGATTTCTCGCGAAGATATTCTCTTCAGATATATCTGGAACCAGGTGAAGCCATTGCGCTGAATACCGGCGTTTTGATGGCGTCTGTTTTAGACATCGTTCATAACGGAATGGCCATAGCCATTCTCGATACATCGGCGGCCGCACACATGCCCGATGTTCTTGAAATGCCGTACCGTCCGGTGGTGGAGGGGGCCGGGACGCCCGGAGAATATCCGTTTACTTACCGACTGGCGGGGCTTACATGTCTGGCGGGGGATGTGATTGGCGATTATTCGTTTACCGCGCCTTTGCAGGTGGGGGACCGCCTGATATTTCACGATATGGCCCATTATACGATGGTCAAGAACAACACCTTCAACGGCGTGCGCCTGCCGTCCATCGGTATTCTGACATGTGATGGCGAATTTCGCCTGATACGCCAGTTCGGTTACACCGATTATCGGAACCGTCTGTCATGAATTTCGACGGGGTGTCGTTCGATCCGTTGCGGACGTTGGGAATTCCTGCGACGCCGCTGAAACCCGATCACTGGCTTCGTCAGCGGGATGTCATTATGGCCGCGGACTGGGTGTTGTTTCCAGAATACTGGCAGGTCAACACGCTGGTGTATGGCTGGAAAAAGAAGATTTTCCCCAGCATTGCCAGCTTTCATCTCGGACACGACAAAGTGGAAATGACCCGGATATTCCAGGCGGTATGTCCGAACAATACGCCTGAAACACTGATTTTACCTGCAACGGAAAGCGCTGTCGAACAGATACTGGATGAATTTCCATTTCCATTTGTCGCCAAGGAAATTCGGAACTCGATGGGGCAGGGGGTGTATCTCATCCGGAACCGCAGAGATTTTCTGGAATATGCCGAGAAGTCGCCAATCTTATATGTTCAGGAATCTCTGCCTATTACCCGAGATTTACGGCTGGTGCTGGTCGGCGATTCCGTTGTTACAGGGTATTGGCGTAAGGCCGCTCCCGGGCAATTTCACAACAATGTGTCACGTGGGGGAAGCGTGAGTTTTGAAGACATCCCCGATGGCGCGGCGCATCTGGTGGAAAGCTTTGCCCGTGCAACCGGCATTGATCACGCGGGGTTTGACGTGGCCGAAGTTGAGGGACATTTTTATTTTCTCGAATTCAATATTCGCTTCGGCGCCCGTGCGCTGACGGATCGCGGCTTTACGCTCGGTCCACGAATATACGCGTATCTGGTGGGGGATCATGTGGCT
>JAJYBO010000223.1 GCA_021778975.1 Deltaproteobacteria bacterium | reverse complement strand
GGGACGAGACATTTTCGATCTCTGGTGGATTGTCAACCAGTTGGGAATTTCCGTCAACTGGCGGATGCTTGAAAACAAACTGGTGATGTATCAATTTCCCTTTCAGCCTTCGCGGCGCCCGGATTATTTCATGAAGGCAGAGGCCCTTCCGGAAATTCAACATGCGCTCAGAACCGATCTTCCCCGCTTTATTCCACGGGACATTCTTTCCGTATATCAGGAGGAAGATTTCGAGCAGTTTGTTTTGACATTACAGCAGGTCTGCGCCCAGCTTCAGAAACAGAATCTTTGCCGGATTTTCTGGAAATGACTGACATGGAAAAATCCACAGTAAAACGGCTGAAATTTCTCCCCGGACTGTTCCGCCTGGAAGATGTCGAAAAACTGACGCCACACCCGGCCACGTTTTTATCTCGTGCGCTGAAAAACGGCTTGATTCATCGGCTCATGAGAGGCCATTATGTCAATTCTTTTCTGTATGACTTCCCGCGTGTGGAGACTGTCGGCTGCTTTCTCCGGCCACCGGCTTACATTTCCGGGGAATGGGCGCTGAATTATCATGGTGTCAGTCTGCAAGCACCGGTGGTCTGCACCGTCATTACATTGGGTCAGGCTGTTGGAACATGCCGGGATATCTCGTATCAGGGCGTTACCATCGAATTTTCAAAAATCTCTCCCCATCTGTTTTCAGGATTTTTTCGGGCTGATGATTTCTACATGGCAACTCCTGAAAAAGCGCTATTGGATACGCTGTATCTCAGAAGGTGTATTCCTGCCGAAGATGAACTGGAACTGGACAATATCAATATTGAAGCATTGAATGACATGGCGACAAAATATCCACCTTCCGTAGTTCGCAGGCTCGATCTATATCGCAAGCGATTTTAAATTGTATTCTCAGACAGTGGTTCAGTTTAATGGGATCGGCTTATCGAATCAAGAATGATGCTCTCATAAAAAGTCTAAAAATCATAACCATTTGAAAATACATGTTTTGGATAAAAATAGCTCTTGCATCCTCGGCGTATTTTTGATATGGAATACACATAATTTCAAAAACTTACAGGTAGATAGCTATGATTCATTTCAATAATCAAAAACAGGAACAAATTTTGACGGCTTCGTAAAAAGTCCAATTTCGGAATCACCGACTGGCATCAAATTACATGATGTCTGCACACAGGAAAGACAATATTTTTCTAACAATCCCTAAAGGAGAACAAATGATTCAGAAACTTAAAAATCCGGTGCTGTTTCACGAACAATCTTACATTGATGGGAAATGGCTGGATGCAGACTCGAAAGCCACGATGATTGTAAACAATCCTGCGGATGGGACGCGTATCGGAACCATTCCGGAAATGGGGAGGGATGAAATCCATCGCGCGATCGAGGCGGCACATGCGGCATGGCTGTTGTGGCGGGGTAAAACGGCGAAAGAAAGGTCTGCCCTTTTACGGCGATGGTATGAACTTGTCATGCAAAACCGCGATGATCTGGCGGTGCTGATGACGATGGAACAGGGCAAACCCCTTGCGGAATCCAGCGGAGAAATCGCATATGCCGCATCGTTTATCGAATGGTTTGCCGAAGAAGGCAAACGCATGTACGGCGATGTGATCCCTTCACATCAGAAAGAAAGCCGTATTGTGGTTATTCGGGAATCTGTGGGCGTTTGCGCGGCCATCACGCCGTGGAATTTTCCTTCCGCCATGATTACCCGAAAAGCTGCCCCCGCCCTGGCCGCAGGATGTGTCATGATCGTCAAACCTGCAAGTCAGACTCCCTATTCGGCGCTCGCACTTGCAGAATTGTCGCAACAGGCGGGCATTCCGGCGGGTGTATTCAATGTCGTTACCGGAAAAGCATCCGTCATTGGTTCAGAATTGACGGCAAGCCAGGTGGTGCGAAAGCTCAGTTTTACCGGATCTACGGAAATCGGCAAACTCCTGATGCGGCAATGCAGCGACACCGTCAAAAAAATATCTCTGGAGCTGGGCGGCAATGCTCCCTTCATCGTGTTCAACGATGCCGATATTGATGCCGCCGTTATGGGCGCCATGATATCCAAGTATCGCAATTCTGGCCAGACCTGCGTATGCGCCAACAGGATACTTGTTCAGGATGATATTTACGACCGTTTTGCCGAGAAACTGGCGGCAAAAGTCCGGGAGTTGACCGTTGGCGACGGATTTGAAGCCGGCGTCCTGCAGGGGCCGCTGATTGATATGAACGCGGTTGTAAAGGTAGAACATCATATTCAGGACGCGGTTTCCAAAGGAGCGAAAATCCTGATCGGCGGCAATCGCCATGCAAAAGGCGGAACTTTTTTTGAGCCGACGCTTTTAACCAATGTTCAACCGAACATGGCCATTGCCAGAGAGGAAACTTTCGGACCTGTTGCACCTTTGTTTCGGTTCAAAACCGAACAGGACGCCATTCAAATGGCGAACGACACCGAATTTGGGCTTGCGGCATATTTTTACTCCAGAGACATTGGACGGATATGGCGGGTCTCCGAAGCTCTTGAATACGGCATGGTCGGCGTCAACACCGGCATTATTTCCACAGAAGTCGCCCCATTTGGCGGCGTGAAACAATCCGGTATCGGGCGGGAAGGCTCCAAATACGGCATTGAAGAGTACTCCGAAATCAAATATCTGTGCATGAGTGGCATTTGATCCGTTGAACTGGTAACCGTCTTCAATTGGCTTTCCGTCAGTTGAGAGGATTGCTTCATGGTGCGGCAAAGCGCCCCTGCTATGTGTGGGGCGCAGTACACCATGTCGGTGTAGGCTGCAATGTATTTGGCTGTCGTAAAATGTCCGAACGTTCCAAACCCTGATGAAAAACTGCCGATCGCCAGCATGACGACCGGGCAGACGGTCAGAAATCCGAACAGGTATCCGGCGTTTCTGGCGCACCGATACGGATGAATTCCGGCCGCACGCATACCGTCGCTTTATCACCGACAGTGGCATTCAGACGGTTCTGCGCGACAACCGGCCCGATGGAAGAATCCAGCGCCCTGATGCGCCCGCCCTCTGACTTGTAGTCTTTGCAAAGCCCCTGGATGCACAGTTTCATACTCAAAAATTCTTATTTTGCAAAAAAGATTTTTCTGAATGCATCACCCCACTTACGGATTTCCGCGTCGGACAGTTCGCGAATGGGCAGCACACTGGCGCCGGCGATGCCGTCAACAGGCGGAAAAACTCCGGGCGCAAGAACGTATTCACCCACTTTGTCGGCCAGTATCTTCATGGAATTGCGAGACAGCCAGTCATCCATGAAAATCCTGGCTGCTTCGGGATGCGGCGCTTTGGCGGAGATGGCGATGGCCCGCGGCGTTCCCAGAATCGTTTTCACCCGCACCCAGTCAAGCGGCGCAGGCGCTTTGGTGACGATGTATTTGGGCATCGAGATCGCTATCTTCTTCTCGCCGCTTTCGACAGGCGCCGGCGTTGGCCCGAAAGACTTCACGAACATGGGCTTGTTATTGGCAAGCCCTTGCACGAACTTCATCCAGGCGTCGTCACTGCCAAACACGTTGGCCTCCTTCAGCCCGACCAGCCAGGAAATGGTGGTGGCATGGGAGGACGGATCCGGCATGACAATTTGATTTTTCCACTTTGGATCGGTCAGGTCTTCATAGCTTTTGGGGGCGTCTTCGGGCTTGACCAGTTCCCTGTTATAGATCGGCGCGATATACTCGATACCAAACTGAACGATGGCGTCGTCCTGTCGCGCCCATTCCGGATATCCTGCCGCGGACGGGGATTTATAGGCGGCTAAAACGCCTTTGCTTTTCAAGATTTCAAGGATGGGCAGCGGCGCCTGAAGGACATCCGCTTGCAGTTTGCCCGCCTCGAATTCGGTGAAGACCGTGGCGATAAATTTGGAAGTGTCCAGCCGCGTGTAAACGGCGTTTATGCCTGTGGCCGCGGAGAACGATTTCATGATGGGTTCAACAGCGGTGATGTTGGCGTAGAAATTGACCGCGCCCTCCTGTTTTGCCTTGATGAGATCGGCTGCCGTCGCGTGGGACGCCAGAAACAGACATACTGCCAGAATCATGAGCTTTTTCATTGTTTGCCCTCCCGTATTTCGAATCGTCCGTTGTGTTGCACGCCGGGATCAATATGGCGTAAAAGCCTTAAACATAGACGCAACGTTTTGAGAATCGAGGAACCGTCTCAAATTCATGAGAACGCCGGGATCAAGAAGCAGCGTGATCACAGCCCCGCTGACCGCGCCCCACAAATGGGCGTCGTGACCGATGTTGTCATATTTGTGTTTTCCCATGTAATAGCTGTAGCCAACGTAACCTATTGCAAAAAGCGGCGCCGGGATCGGGACGGGAACGAATATGAAAGCGATTCTGCTGGTGGGTCTGTAAAGAATGTAGCTGAATATGACGCCGGCGATAGCCCCCGATGCGCCCACTGCCTCATAATACGGATTGCGGCCGTTTTTTGCGGTTACGATAAGCGAGCTGAAAAAAAGACTTCCCAGATAAATGATAAAGAATCTGTCATGTCCGACAATGGTTTCGAGCGGAAATGCAAAAAAGCAAAACGACATCGCATTGACCATGAGATGCATGGAATCGGCGTGGATCAGCCCGCTCGTAAAAAGCGTATGATAATTTCTTTTGTATCGAACGATATCCCAGGGGTGTAAAAGAAACCTGTCAAAAAGATATTTATCGTTGAAAGCTTTGACGCTCGTTATGATGGTGACAGACAACACAAGCAACGCAGCGACAGGGAATGTATTCGGCGGGTCTGCCGGCGTCGGCGAGAAAACTTCCGGAGGGGGATTTGCCCCGCCCTGCCTGGCGGCCTCACCTCGATAGGGATAGTTATGGTTTGTTTCCCGCCGATTTGTCTGTAACGCGTTGCTCTCTTCGAATGCCGTATTGAAGACCCCATGCGCCTGCTTCAGGAGCCCAACGCCTTCGTTAAAAGTCTGAATTCCGGTATTTTTTAAAGACACCCCTTTCTGGATGAGCTGCACTTCATTGTTTTCCA
>JAJYBO010000222.1 GCA_021778975.1 Deltaproteobacteria bacterium | reverse complement strand
ACGGCTTCGTAAAAAGTCCGGATGCTGCGTTGCGCTGCATCCTTCGTCGTTGCGGCGTACCATAAGTACGCCTCACTCCTCAGGATTTGCGCGCCTTGCCTGCGAACTTTTTACAAAGCCGTCCGAATTTCGACTTTTTACGAGGGCATCAAAATTAAGGGGATATAATGGCTTCTGATGAAACATCTGCGAAAAAAACCGTAGCGGATAAAATTGTGCGAGCGGTGCTGGGGGCGCCCAAACAGATCAATGATCCGCACATTTTTCATAAAATATCGTTGATTCCGGTTCTGGCCTGGATCGGCCTGGGCGCGGACGGGCTGTCGTCATCGTCATACGGGCCGGAAGAAGCCTATCTGGCGCTGGGTCAGCACACCTATCTGGCGATCATGCTGGGAATCGCCACCGCCATGACGGTTTTTATCATTTCCTACGCCTATTCCCGTATCATCGAGCATTTTCCGCATGGCGGCGGCGGCTACATTGTCGCCACCCACATGCTGGGGGAAAAAGCCGGCGTCATATCCGGAAGCGCCTTGCTGGTGGATTATGTTCTGACCATCACCCTGTCCATTGCGGCATGTGTAGACGCGCTTTTCAGCTATCTGCCCCTGTCGTTTCATCATATCAAGGTACCGGTCGCCTGTGCGCTCTGCCTACTTTTGATTATATTGAACATTCGGGGCGTCAAAGAGTCCATCGTGATCATGACGCCTATTTTTGTCGTATTTGTCGTTACGCATCTCTTGATGCTGCTCGATGGCATTTTCACGCATACCGATAAATTTGTACCGCTGGTCCACAATTTCCACACTGGCATCCATCAGGATATGGCGTCTATGGGAATTGTGGGTATTGTCCTGCTGTTTTTGCGCGCCTATTCACTGGGTGGCGGCACTTATACCGGCATCGAGGCGGTTTCCAACGGGTTGCAGATCATGCGAGAGCCGCGAGTCCACACCGGAAAGCGGACTATGGTCTATATGGCCGGGTCCCTGGCGTTTACGGCGGGAACCCTGTTTTTGTGCTACGCGCTGCTAAACGTCAAAGCGGTGGAAGGTAAAACGCTGAATGCTGTCATTGCCGACAATCTCTTCGCCGACTGGGGGATGGGAAAATTTATTGCCTTTATCACCATATTTTCAGAAGGGGCGCTGCTGATGGTGGCGGCGCAAACCGGTTTTGTGGATGGTCCCCGGGTCATGGCCAACATGGCGGTGGATTCCTGGTTTCCACACCGGTTCGCCGCCCTGTCCGAACGGCTGACCATGCGGAACGGTATCGTCCTGATGGGCGGCTCCGCAATTGCGCTGCTGATTTACACGCACGGGTCGGTGGCGGCGCTGGTGGTCATGTATTCCATCAACGTGTTTGTCACCTTTTCGCTGTCGCAGCTCGGTATGTCGCGCCTGTATGTCCGGCGGCGTCATGAAGATCCCCAATGGATGCGGCATTTGAGCGTCCACCTTGTCGGGCTTATTCTGTGCGTCACGATTCTGGTGATTACGGTTCTGGAAAAATTTGTCGAGGGCGGATGGATAACACTGCTGATTACGTCAATCGTCATCGCCGGATGTTATCTGATCCGAAAGCATTATCAGGCGGTGCGAAAAGGCATCGCCGACCTGGACAATACGCTGAATTTTCCCTCGGCCGGGCCGGTCAATACCGCTCCGCTCAAACAGACCGATCTGACAGCGATTCAGCTCGTTTCCAGTTACAGCGGCTTTGGCATTCATACGCTGCTGTCCATTCTAACGACGTTCCCCGGCATCTATAAAAACATTGTTTTCGTATCTGTGGCGGTTGTGGACTCCGGATCATTCAAGGGGGCGGAAGATCTGCAAAAGCTGGAAAATTCCGTCAAGACCGATCTCGAAAAATATGTGGAATTGGCCAGAAAACTGGGTATTGCCGCCGACTATCGCATGGAAGTCGGAACGGATGTGGTGGACGGTTCCATGCAGTTGTGCAAGAAAATTGTCGCAAAATACCCGCCATCCATCGTATTCACCGGTCAAATCACGTTTCGTCTTGAAAAATTTTACTACCGGATGCTGCACAATGAGACCGCGTTCGCCATTCAGCGCCGTCTTCAGTGGGATGGTATCACCACCGTCATTCTGCCAATCCGGATGCGGATATAAAGTAATGCAGGGACGCTGCAAGGAGGATGAAAAACCCTATGAAGCTTTCTGGCAAGAAGATCGCTGTCTGGAGTGGCGCTGTTCTGGCCGTCATCGCGGTAAGTGTCCTGTGGGGTGTCTGCGATCGCCTGCAAGTTCCCCGCGCCCTGCTGGCGCCCGTTTTTTATAACGACGTCAAGGAAATGCAACTTGTCTCCGCCATGCAGACCCATCTGAACACCTCTGTGGAAGCGGAAAAAAGCGCGGTGCTCGCGGATACGGACGAGGCGTCGCACACATTCGCTGTTCAGGCGCAGCAGGCGTCTGACGCGGTGGAAGCCGACCGGCGCAAGCTGGGAACGCTCATCAACGCCGGGTCATCCGATGCCGAGCAAAAGGCGTTTCGGCAATTCAGCCTCTGTTGGGAAAAATTTCAGCAGATTGACCGTGAACTGCTGCCGCTGTCCGAACAGAATACCAACATCAAGGCGTATGATCTGTCTCATGGGGCGGCGGATGTCGCAATGAATCATCTGGAAGTAGTGCTGAAGCAGATTACGGAAAATCTCCAAACGCCTTCCGGAATCAATGTATGTGAGATACGAGAACTGGCGTCTCGGATCATGATAGCGGCGCTCAAAATCCAGGTACTCCAGTCACCGCACATCGCCGAAAGTGACGAGACCCGGATGAATGCCATTGAAACGCAGATTCATACCTGCGATCAGAAAGTTCATGACGCCCTGAGTCGCCTCTCCGGGTTGATTGGCGCCGATGCCGTCAAATCCGTCGAAACTGCCTATGCGGATTTCTGGCGGATCAATACCGAAATTCTGAAACTGTCCCGCCAGAACAGTAATATCCGCTCGATGGTGATGTCCCTGGGGCAAAAACGTAAAGCCACCGCCGAATGTCAGGACACTCTGACGGCTCTTGAAACGCTTCTGCAGAACAGATCGTTCAAGGCCACCCGGTAAAATCGCACATAGGGCTTGATATTTTCATTCAATTGTTGGACAAGAGAAGTCAGCTTTTCTTAAAACAACCAGGGCCATTGCCTGAAAAATCACGAAAGGAATCTGTCATGTCCGCACCCCCCGTAAAAATCTATTCTCTCAGCACCTGCAGCCACTGCAAATCCACCAAGAAAATGTTGTCCGACTGTACAGTACAGTACGATTTCGTGGATGTTGATTTGCTTCAGGGCGATGAGCGGGCCGCCATTCTGGAAGACGTCAAAAAGTTCAATCCCAAATGCTCGTTTCCAACCATCATTATCGGCGATACCGTCATTGTCGGTTTCAAAGAAAAGGAAATCAAGGAGGCGCTGGGCATTCATGACGCCTGAAGCTTTATATGAACTGCTGAAGAAAGTCCAGGAACCCAAAGGCTATTTTTTCAGCGATGACGCCGAACGGGTATCCGAACTCATGAAGGCGCTGCTGACCAACAAGGAGCGGTATGGGTACATGGTGTGCCCGTGCCGACTGGCCGCAGGCGATATCGAAAAAGACCGCGACATCATCTGCCCCTGCGCCTATCGCGCCGGGGATGTCGCGGAATTCGGAAGCTGCTACTGCAATCTGTATGTATCTAAAGATTGGAAAGACGGTAAGATTCCCCGGGAATATGTTCCGGAGCGGCGTCCGGCCGAGAAAATATTCTGATGATGTGGCCATCCGTCATTTCATCAGCTTCCCCACCCCGAAGAAAGCAAAGAAGATGAGCGCCGCCAGCGTCACAATGGCGGCGCCGGAAGCAATGTCCGCATAATAGGAAATCCATAATCCCCCCACTGTGGATACCAGGGCGACCGCCACCGCCACCGCGAACATGGAACCGCAGCGATCTGTAATCTGCGCGGCCGCGGCGCCAGGGATTACCAGCAAGGCCGATACCAGAATGATGCCGACCACCTTCATGCTGATGACCACTGTCAAAGACAGGATGCTCAAAAAGAAATGGTCCAGAAACCGAACAGGAATGCCGCTGACATGGGCGACTTCACTGTCGAAGGCAACAAACAGAAATTCCTTGAAAAAAAGCCATATTGACGCCAGCACCGCGCCGCCCAGCACTGCAATGACCCTGAGGTCATGGTGGGTGATGGCCAGAATGTTTCCGAAAAGGTATCCAAAAAGGTCCACATTATATGATTTGGACATGCCAATGAAGATGACACCCAGCGCCATGGCCAGAGAAAAGAAGATGCCGATGGCAGTATCCGCGCTCAGACGCTTCTGATTGCCGACCACGCCAATGGCGTTGGCAACCACCACGGCAAAAACGATGGCGGACAGCGTAGGGGATATTCCCAGCAGCGCGCCCAGCGCCACGCCGCCAAATGCGGAATGCGCCACGCCGACACCAATGAACGAAAACCGCCGCAGCACCACAAAACAGGATACCACCGCCAGTACGACACCCAGCATCGTCCCCGCGGCCAGCGCATTTTTCATAAAATCGAGATGAATCCATTCAGTCATTGTGCGTGTGCCTCATCATGCAGGAAATACAACGGGCGTCATGTACCATGACTTTCAGATTCTTACCGAACACTTTTTGATAAGCGTCTGTTTCCGCCCAGGGGCCGGTATCGCCGTGATAATGAATTTCACGGTTCAGGCAGGCCACCCGGTCGGCATAGGTCGTTACGACACCAATATCGTGCGAAACCATAATCACCGATATCTGCTGGCTGTCCCGCAGACTGGCGAGCAATTCATAAAAGTCTTCCTGCCCCACGCTGTCAACGCCCGTGGAAGGTTCATCCAGCACCAGCAACCGCGGATCGGACACCAGCGCCCTCGCGATCTGAACCCGCTGCTGTTGCCCCCCGGAAAGCTTGCCGAACGGTTTGGCGGCATGTTCTTTCATGCCCACCCGGTCGAGCTGTTCGAGGGCTTTCTG
>JAJYBO010000221.1 GCA_021778975.1 Deltaproteobacteria bacterium | reverse complement strand
GTTTACCGCTATGCGGAATGAATGCACAGAATTATTTTAATTATGTTTTTAAAATGTTATCGTGCGTTCGAAGCCTTTGTGTCGAAATTAATGAAACTGCATCGCAGATTGAGCGAACAATAAGATAATATATAACAATTTGATTTATTAATTAAAAAATATTGCAATGATGCCCCTTGCCATGTGAAAGGCATCGGTATGGATTTTGCTTTGTCCGGAATGTACGTTGAACGACATTCCGATTCATCTGCAATTGTCAGTGAGGTGAGATGCAACAACAGGATATTTATGTCGGTTTTCCCTCTCCGCCCGACAAGCAGGCCATTGTCGAGGCGCTGCTCAATGATCCGCCGGAGATGCGGTGGCGAACGGTCCGGCAGTTGTTTCAGATCGCGGACGTTAAGGATAGGGAGGAACTGATTCAAACCCTGCAGCCGCATCTGAAGGCCGCGGATGACTGGCGTCTTCGCTATCGCCTTCACCTGGCGTTGCAGGCGCTTCATCGGCCGCTGAACATAACCGGTTACCGTCTGGTCAGAGGCAAAGGCGCATCCAGATTATCGGAACCCCTGGAAGAACATTCTTCATTTCCCTCCAGCCCGCCGTTCTTCCCTGTGGTTGATTTTCATATCCATCCCAAGACGCCCGATCTGAAATTCTTTGTGGATATGCGGGAGGCCGGTATCACCCATGGCGTCATTCTCGCGACAGACACCGATCCGGAAGATGTCGAGCGGCCGGAAGTACGCGAACAGATCAAAATGGCCTTCGACAGGTCACATGCATCGGGCGCTATGGGCTTTGATTCTCTGCTGAAGCATATTCAAAAGAGTCTGTACTCCCCCACGCATGTAACCAATCAGGATGTGGCGGATTGGGTCAAAGACTACCCGGATATGTTGATCGGGTTCGGCTCTGTAGATCTCTGCAAGGATCGGGCTTATGTCCGCCGGACGCTGGACGAGATCGAACGGCTCAAGTTAAGAGGTCTTAAATTTCTTCCCCATTCCCAGTTTTTCAATCCGGCTGAAAATGAACACATGTCCATGATATTTGAATATTGTGAACACACCGGTTCGATCATTCTTTCCCATTCAGGTTGCGGCCCTGGACCGTTCGAGATTATTGAACTCAGCCATAATTCGCGTCCAGGTTTGTGGGAATCCTGGGTCAAAAAATACCCGCATGTTCCACTGGTTCTGGCGCACGCCGGCGCCTACAGCGCGGAAGTTCCGGGCATCTGGCTTCTGGACGCCCTCCAACTGGGGAAAGCCCATCCCAATGTCTATATTGATCTGGCCGCCGTGGACTGGCTTCTGGATCGGGAGATCGTCATTCAGGAAATCCGGAAGACCATTGGGTTCGACCACGTCCTGTTTGCCACGGATTATCCGCTCCCCTTGTCGGCGGGGGTAAGCTGGGCCTGTATCGTCAAACGGATTCAGGCCAATACGAATCTGACACCCCGGGAAAAACAAAAAATACTGGGCCGGAACGCCGCAAGGCTGTTGAGATTGGAATGAACATGGAAGAACACGAAATACAGCATATCGAGCAAGCCAACCCCATCGTTGAAGTGGCCGTGGAGATGGGTCTCAGGGTACGCGGCAATTTAGGTACCTGCTTTCGGACCGAAAGGCACATGGGGGATACCGAACCGTCGCTGTTCTTCAATGTCGCCCAAAATACCTATTTCTGCAAAACGTGTGAAGATGTCGGGGGCGGCGTCATAGATTTTGTCTGTCAATTTAAGGGCTGGGATCGCCCACAAGCGGTCGAGTGGCTTGTGCATCGGATTGAGTTCGATCGGCAGACCCGAAAAATGTATTATTCCAAAGGAAAGAAAAAGGGATAAAAACGGTTTCGCCTCTATTTCCGGAAAGGTAACATCATGGGCGCCAAAAAGAAACCAGGCCATAAAACCAGTCAGCAAATCGCCGCATGTCACCCAAAGAAGGTCAGGGATATCGCGGCCGAGGCGGAAGCGATACCTCCGAAGCCGATGTCTCCGACCGAAACGTTCAGTCGCTTGAAGCAGGATTTGCAGGAATCGGAACATAAACGCCTGCAATTAGCCGAAGCATTGCATACATCCAGGGAGACGATCCGTAAAATCCGGGGGCTTCCCGATGAAGACGACGGTGCGTTGCCCTTCGGCGTATTTGTGCGTAAGGGCCGGAAGACGCCGGAAGGTGAAACCGCCATCATCCGGCATCATGGCAGGCTCTACGAATCCAGGATCATTCAGTCTGAAGAATACGATACGCCCGGACCGAAAGGGACCACTTTTCACGCCCTGCGTGAGCAAAACCAGAAAAAGGACAGCCTGCGAAGCGGCTTTAAAACCGGTGAACTGCTGCTCCTCAACAATGATCTGCATATCATCGAAGCGCGGGGATTCGAGCTGGTCTGCGGGACGCTGGCCACCGTGGAGCAGGTGTTCAGCGATCAGAAACTGCTGGTGCGAACGGCAGGCGATGAAACAATTCTTGTCACCCGCGCCGAACCGATGCAGCATGTTCACGTTGTGGCCGGAGACAACGTCGAATACGAACCTGATTCCCTGTTCGTGTACCGTCTGCTGCCCAAAAGCCGGGTGGATCGCCTGGCGCTGGAAAAAGTTCCAGATATTGACTATGGCGACATCGGCGGTCTGGCCGAGGCAATTGAACAAATCCGCGACGCCATCGAGCTTCCTCACCTCTATCCTGAGTATTTTAAGGAACATCGGCTTACACCGCCCAAAGGGATACTGCTTTACGGGCCTCCGGGATGCGGTAAAACCCTGATCGCCAGGGCTGTTGCCAGCCGCCTGGCCCAAAGCATTCGTGAAAAGACCGGTGAAAAGGGAGAAAGTTTTTTCTTGAATGTCAAGGGACCGGAACTGTTGAACAAATATGTTGGCGAAACAGAGCAGGCCATCCGCGATCTGTTTGCCAGAGCGCGCAATCAGGCGACTTACCTGACGCCGGTGGTCATCTTTTTCGATGAAATGGATTCCATGTTCCGGGTGCGCGGTTCCGGAATATCGTCCGACATGGAGGCTACAATCGTGCCTCAGTTGCTGTCTGAACTGGACGGACTCCAGGCCCTCGAAAACGTCGTGGTCATCGGAGCCACGAATCGGGAGGATCTCATTGATCCGGCGATTTTGCGACCCGGTCGTCTGGATCGAAAAATTCGCATTCCAAGGCCGGATCGCCATGCCGCGGCTGAAATTTTCTCAAAATACATGACACCCGACCTGCCCATTGACGCCTGTCATGTGGATACTCTCGGAAGTCCTCAAAAAGCCGTTCAATGGATGATTGACCAGACAGTCGAAGAACTTTACAGCACCAAACCCGAAAATGAACTGATCGAAATCACTTTCGCTGACGGCGTGCGGAAGTCGTTGTACGCCAAAGATCTGTGCAGCGGCGCGATCATCGAAAATATCGTCAACCGGGGAAAATATTCAGCGGTCAAAGATCTGATCGGCAAAGGGAACAAAGGCATCGGCCTGGAGCATCTGTTACAGGCGCTGCGGGAAGAATTCGAAGAAAACGAAGATCTGCCGAGCAATTCGAATGCATCCGAATGGTATCGTATCATCGGTAAGGGAGGGGAGCGGGTGATCCGCATCCGGTCTCTGGCGGAACAACGAAAGAAATTCCGGACATCCGGGCAACCGGCGGAAACCGTCAAGGTTCCGGACTGTCTGAAATAAAGGAAGCTGGCATGAGTATTCCCAAAGTGATCGGCGTCGAGCAGGAATATGCTCTTCAGCTCAAGGGCGAGCCGGATATATCCGTGTTCGAAGCGTCCTGTATGCTGGTCAACCTTTATGCCGGCAGCGCGGGTCTGCGCGAACCGGGGATGCGGATTCTCTGGGATTACGCTCATGAAACACCTTTTGAAGATATCCGCGGCAGACTGTTTCGTAAAAGCGTTGTTCAACAGGTCGTTTCCGATGAAGACAATCTTCGCATCAACGCCGGTCTGCCCAATGGGGCCAGATTTTACACGGATCACGCCCATCCGGAGTATTCCACCGCAGAGTGCCGCAGCGCGCGGCAGGCCCTGGCTTGCGATAAGGCCGGAGAGATCGTTCTGCGCAGCGCCATATCGGAATTCAACAAATTCTACCCTGGGGTAAGCGTCACGCTGTACAAAAACAACAGCGATCGCAAAGGCCACAGCTATGGATGCCATGAAAACTATCTGATGGACGCCGCCGCCCATGAAGCCTCTGTTGCACATGATTCGCGGGCGGCTGTAAATGTGCTGGTTCCATTTCTGGTCACCCGGCAGGTGTTCGCCGGGGCAGGCAAGGTCGGGGGCGAGGCGCCGCATTCCCGCCATATTCGCTATCAGCTTTCGCAGAGGGCTGATTTTATCGAAAAGACTTTCGGTCTCGAAACCATGTATGCCCGGCCTGTCATCAATACACGCGCCGAACATCATTCGGACCCCCGCCGATTTCGAAGGCTGCATGTGATCATCGGAGACGCCAACATGTGCGAAACGGCTGGTTTCCTGAAGCTTGGCGCCACCCAAATCGTGTTGCAGATGCTGGAAGACGGATTCATCGCGGAAGATTGGGCGCTCAAAGACCCGATTGACGCACTGCGACACATTGCTGCAGACGCTCACGCTTCCGTGGAGATGGCGGACGGTGGACGGCGCGCGGCGCTCCAGATTCAGCGGCTGTTTTGTGAAAAAGCGGCGATGTTCAAAGGTTCCGCAGGCGCCGCCGTCATCCCGCATTATGAGGAAATTCTTTCCTGCTGGGAAGACGTTCTGAACGGCCTGGAGCAGTTGAAACTCTCTCCGGAGCTGGACATCGAGGACGATCCCGGTGGTCTGGTTCATAAGCTGGACTGGGTTCTCAAGTTGTGGCTGATCAACCGTTACCGGCATGGGCATGAATGCAGATGGGATCATCCGCTGTTGACGGTGCTTGATTTGCAGTATCACCGTGCAGACAATCCGGATGGGGTTTTTTACAAATTGCAACGGGACGGTATGGCGAATCGGCTGTGCGATGACGCGGAGATTCGTCATTTTGTGGATCATGCTCCGGATGATACACGCGCCTATTTTCGCAGCCGAT
>JAJYBO010000019.1 GCA_021778975.1 Deltaproteobacteria bacterium | reverse complement strand
CGTGGTATCCACCAGCGACTGGTGTTTCCAAAGCGTTAGGGTGTCCTGAAGACCGAGTACCTGTTGAAGACGCCCGGCTTTTTCAGTTTCTGACACCTTGCCGGAGAATTGGGCGGCGGGCGCGTTGGGGCGGTCGGAATACATGAACGCAAACAGGCCGTCAAAAGACACTTCCCGCATCAGCGAAAGCGTTTGCTCAAAATCCTCATCCGTTTCTCCGGGAAAGCCCACGATCATATCGGATGTTATGGCAATATCCGGGCAGGCGGCGCGGAGCGCGGCAATCTTTTCGAGGTACATCTCGCGGGTATATTTTCGGTTCATCCGGTGCAATACCCGGCTGGAACCAGACTGAACCGGAAGGTGAATATGGTGGCACAACCTGTTTAAACGGCTGAAACACGAGATCAATCTGTCCGAAATATCTTTGGGATGGGAGGTGGTGAATCGGATTCTGCACAGACCGTCCACCGCGTTCACCTGCTCCAGAAGTTCCGCAAAATCGCACAGACCTTCTTTTTTTCCATAGCTGTTGACATTCTGCCCCAGAAGCGTCACTTCCAGAACGCCGGATGCCACCCGCTCTCGAATTTCAGAAATGATCCGTTCCGGCGTTCGACTCATTTCTCTGCCCCGCACATATGGCACCACGCAATAAGTGCAGTAGTTGTCACAGCCCTGCATGATCGTGACGAACCCGCAGATCTGGCCGTCTTCCGAAATATCCGGGCGCCATACGGTTTCCTGAAGGGTGTCCGAAAACGCCACATCCACCAGCCTGCCGCCGGAAGTCTCCACCTGCTGCACCAGGCGCGGAAGCCGGTTGACGGCATGGGTGCCAAACACAATGTCCAGATATGGGGCTCTGTCCAGAATGGCGCGCCCTTCCTGCTGCGCCACACACCCGCCGACGCCAATCATCATATCGGGATTCTGACGTTTTAAACCGGCCATGCGCCCCAGAAAACTGAACACCTTTTGCTCCGCTTTTTCCCGGATCGCGCAGGTATTCAATATGACCAGATCCGCCTGCTCCGGCGCCGACACTCGATGATACCCCACGGACATCAGCCCGCCCGCGATCCGTTCGGAATCATAAACATTCATCTGACAGCCGATGGTGTGAATATAGACGGTTTTAGGAAGCATCGTCACCACTGTTCATTTTTTGTAAAGGGTCCTCCAACAGGGGAGCTTCGAGGGGCTCCATATGTATCCACCGCTGGATATCCATCAGAATTTCGTTGACATCCGTCTCGCATCCCGGCGCGATAAACAGTTCCACCACGCCGGCGGCCGGTGCTATTGTCGTAATTCCGGCGATGCCCTCATATCCTTCGAAAATGAATCGCATCAACCCGATGGCGGTGCGATCCACCCGAAAATATCGTTTGACAGTTTTCACTGGCGATTTTTTTATCACCTTATGCTGTCGGGTATCAACATAAAATCATGTCCATCCGCGTCGAGGTGCGATATCGGTTGCCACGAATTGAAGTTGTCGAATCCTCTCATATGGAGTATATGCTCCGGACATGAAACGATGGAATTTTTTACAACCCGACGCCGACGCCATGCGCCGGCTCGAAAAGCATCTTGGGTGCAGTCCCTTCATATCCTCACTGCTGGTCAATCGCGGCATTGATTCGGAAGCCGATGCCGAGCGGTTTCTGGATTTTTCGTTCCAGCGGCTGACATCGCCGGATTCATTCACGGACATGGACAAAGCCGCCCGCCGGATTTATCATGCCATCACGCACCAGCAGCATATCCTCGTTTTCGGCGATTACGATGTGGATGGCGTTACCGGCACGGCGCTGCTCCACGATTTTCTTCAAACCACAGGTGTTCCTGTATCCTGTTATATCCCCCATCGGGAATCGGAAGGATATGGGCTTCAGAAAAAGCATATTGACGACGACGCGTTTTGCCGCGGCATAGACCTTATCATCACGGTGGACTGCGGTTCCAGCAGCCACGATGTGATGCCAGCCGCACGGCGGGCCGGCATTGACATCATCATTACCGATCACCACGCCATTTCGGATGCAGTCCCGGAAGCACTGGCCGTTATCAACCCCAAACGGAAAGATTGCCTTTCACGCGCCGACAACCTTGCCGGCGTGGGGGTCGTGTATTTTCTGATTATTTATTTAAGAAAATATCTCAGAGACATGGGGTTCTGGGCGTCTCGAAAAGAACCCAATCTGAAAACCTATTGCGACCTGGTCGCGCTGGGCACCATCGCGGATATGGTGCCGCTTACCAGCGACAACCGCATTTTCGTCAAAAACGGGATGGATGTGATCAATACCGGCGCGCGCGCCGGTATTCGTTCCCTGATCGAGATATCGGGCGGTAACATCTCGTCGCTGGATTCGGATGACGTCGCCTTCAAACTGGCGCCCCGATTGAACGCCGCCGGAAGAATGGAACATGCCGATACCGCCCTGCATCTGCTGCTGGAGCCGGATGCCCGCAAGGCCAGAGTGCTGGCCCACTCCCTGGACGCGTTAAATGTTCAGAGAAAGCATGTCGAACAGCAGATTTTCGATGATATTCGGCAGCGCCTCGCCGCGCATCCTGAACAGCTCGACGATATGGCGCTGGTAATCGCCGGCGCGGACTGGGCGCCGGGGGTGCTGGGGATTGTGGCGTCCAGACTGGTGCAGGCATATTGTCTGCCGGTCATTCTGATCTCCGTACAAAATGGGGTGGGAAAAGGCTCTGGCAGAAGCATCCCCGGTTTTGACATATATCGGAGCATTCACGCCTGTGCAGATTGCCTGATGCGATACGGCGGCCATGCACTGGCGGGCGGGCTTGAAATTGACGCCGGCAGAATTTCGGAATTCAGAACACGGTTTACCCGGATTGCCGCCTCGGAAATCGCTGTCGCACCGCGCGAGATTGACATCGGGGTGGATCGCATTCTGAATCTCGAAGACATTTCCGAAACCCTCATTTCCGATATGGAATTGCTGAAGCCATACGGTATGGACAACCCCGAACCCGTGTTTTACGCCAATAAGGTGCATGTCGTTTCGTCCCGAATGGTCGGCAACAATACCCGCCGGATGATCCTGAAACCCGCGGATCATCCGTCACATCCGGGAATTCTGGCAATTCAGTTTCGCTGCGATCCACAATCGCCTGCTGGACCGAATATGAAGGAAATGATTTACCGGCTGCGATGGAATTACTGGAATGGCAGTCGAACAATGCAAATTCTTATCGAAGATGCCAAATTTTCCTTGCAATCGGCCATGTCCGAATCTATTATGGAATCATGTGGAGCCTGATGTGGTTCAGGTGATCAATTTATCCGTTTTTGTTGGCAAACCATATATGTAAAAAGGTGGCGTTTTATGGCGAAAGTATTCCGGCCCAGCACACGTGAAAGCAATATTCTGTCCAAAATCGAGTCTTCGAAAGAACACGCGCGCAGAACTGCCATCGGCGGACTCAAAGATTGCATAGAACCATTATCCAAAGCCATTGCCATGAAGCTTATCGAAAACAAGCTTGTCGAAACCGCCAACAAGCCCGGTCTCGAACAGCAGATCGCCAAATCTCTCGAAAAACTCAGCCAGGCCGACGATTTCGACATAGATTTCCAGTGTTCTCCATTTCGGCAGGTGGTCGCCAACCCGCATGTTGTCAGCCTCTACCTGACGGCGTTCGTCATCGAACAGCTCATCAATCACAAAGATGTGGTGGACATCTACGGATCCGACGAAGACATCTATACCTGTATCAACAAACAGGTGGTCAAGTTCCTGCCATAGCCATGCGCCCGGCGTTACACCCCCGACTGGTGAACGGGCCGTTTGAAGATCCGTGTCTTTACATCCAGTTTTTGTTTCAAAACCATTCCATCCTCTTCGATCTGGGCGATATCGCCCGGATTTCTCCCAGAGATGTTTTGAAAATCAGTCATGTGTTTGTCAGCCATACCCACATGGATCATTTTGTGGGGTTTGACCGGATGCTGCGGTTGTGCCTGGGCAGAAACAAAGCCCTGAACATGTATGGCCCCGCCGGATTTCTGAAGCATGTGGAAGGCAAGTTTTCCGGATATTCATGGAATCTGGTAGCGCACTATGAAAATTCCCTCGTATTGAATGTTACCGAGATTCATGAACACCGGATGGTGACGCGTTCGTATGAATGCAAAAACCAGTTTATCCCCATGTCGCCGGCAATTGAAAAACCATTTCAGGCCCATATTGTCGAATGTCCTGGATGGAAGGTCTCCGCTGCGGTTCTGGATCATGGCATTCCCTGTCTGGCGTTTTCCGTTACCGAGAGATTTCATGTCAACATCAGGAAGGACTGTGTCGAGGCTATGGGGCTGAGGGTTGGTCCGTGGATTTCGGCTTTCAAACAGGCCCTGTTTTCAGAAAACGATCCGGACGCCATCTTCACGATGGATGGTGCCGGACCATCGGGGAAAGCTACCGGTTATCCTCTTGGCGAACTCTGCCAAAAGATAGCGGTTGTCACGCCAGGGCGAAAAATCACATATGTTACAGACGTCGCCTACAACGACGCCAATACGGAAAAAATCGTGAACATCGCCGGAAATTCAGATCAACTTTTTATCGAAGCCGCTTTTTTAGAAACGCATCACGAACTGGCGGCGCAGAAATATCATCTGACGGCATGGCAGGCGGGCGTTCTGGCAGCGCAGGCCGGTGTCAAACGCTTCACGCTTTTTCATCATTCGCCGCGATATACCGGGCAGGAAGCGTTGCTGAACGCGGAGGCCCGCGAGGCGTATCGGCGTTTGACGGTTTCGTGAATGGATGCACAAATATGTCAACTTACATCAAACTGGTGCTGACAGCCATTTTCTGGGGCGGTACGTTCATTGCGGGCAGGATGGTCTCTCAGGAAGTTTTGCCCTTTTCCGCCGCGTTTCTTCGGTTTACCATCGCCTCCGCATTTCTGATCGTGGTGGTCTGGAAGGTCGAAGGGCGGTTGCCCGCGATCGAGAGATCATTGATCGTTCCCCTTCTGCTGCTGGGGTTTACGGGCGTTTTTGCGTATAATTTTTTCTTTTTTAACGGACTTCATTCCATTGACGCGGGGCGCGCCGCGTTGATTATCGCCCTCAACCCTGTAATGATCTCCTTGTTTTCGGCGATTTTTTTCAAAGAATCTTTAACCCCTATCAAGGTTACAGGCATCCTGCTGTCGGTGTTCGGTGCCATGACGGTCATTTCCAGGGGCAATCCCCTGTTGATTTTTCAGGGTCATCTCGGCTGGGGAGAATTGAATATTCTGGGGTGCGTCATCAGTTGGGTTTCGTTCTCTCTCATAGGAAAGACTGTTCTCGGCAAAATTTCACCTGTAGTTTCCATCTGTTACTCATCTATCGCGGGCGCTGTCGCTCTCATGCTGCCGGCAGGGATGGAAGGCGTCTGGCGCCGGATTCCCGACTATTCATTCAAAAGCTGGGCGGCGCTGGTGTATCTGGGATTTTTCGGAACGGTTCTGGGATTTGTATGGTATTACGAGGGAATTCAGAAGATTGGCCCTACAAAGGCAGGGCTGTTTATCAATGTCGTTCCGCTGTCCGCGGTGCTTCTGGCATTTTTTATGCTGGATGAACCGCTGACCCGGTCGTTATTGATTGGCGCGATGCTGGTTGTTTCAGGCATTTATCTGACCAATTGGGCGCCTTACAGCAGGGGACGGGGATGATGGCGCTAAAAAGGGTCATGTGTTCATGGAAGGGTTTCCATGAAAGTGGTTGACAGCAAAAAATAAATTATATAAAAAAACAAATTTTAATACTCTCATAAAAAGTCAAATTTTAAAAATTCAGTTAAGGAGAATTTCTTTGGCAAATCATAAATCCGCATTAAAACGCGCCAGACAAAACGAAAATCACCGAACCCGGAACAAATCCATCAGGTCCAAGGTTCGCTCTGCTGTCAGAACTATTTGCGACATCACGGCGTCGCCATCCGATCAGGATATGGACATGCCGTTGAAAGCAGCACAGTCGGTTGTAGATAAAGCCGCCGCCAAAGGCTGTATTCATCGCAATACAGCCGCCCGCCGGGTTTCGAGGTTGGCAAGAATGGTCAATGCCGCGGCAAAATGAAGTATGTGGGGGCAGGGGGGGCTTTTTCAAACACCTGCCCTGATTTTTTTCAAAAATCATCTGTCAGCCGGTTGAAAATTCTTTCCGCCAGCCGTCGAGACAACACTTGAATCGCCGCTTTTTTGTTCTGTTCCGTTGCCATCTTGTCTGTGGAGACAACGTTGTAAACCTGATTTGAATTGATGCCGGCGGTGGCCCATACCACTTTTCCGTGAGTATCTGTCAGTTTCAGATTGGCGCCCACAGAAACCCGGCGCTGCGTCGAGGTCGTCTGGGTGCTGTGGGCAATGGTGGCGTCCTGTACATATTCGATGCTGCCGGTCAGCACGCCATCGGCGTCTTCACGGGTCGCAATGGCGTTTTTTCTTCGGAGCATGAATTCATTGATAAGGCTGTCCGTCAGAAAATTCTCGATTCCCACTTCTGCCGTTTTATTTTGGATGACCGAAATATAAATCCGCGTCATGCCGGACGGCAGCGCTCCGGAACCTGTAAAACGATAGGAACACCCCGCCAGCAGAACGATACATCCCAGTATGACCCCTGGTATCCATTTTTTCGATATCATCGAAATGCCGCCATTCGAAATTTTTGTCCTGATATACGGAATCATACGACAATATTCACTAATTTTTTCTGAACGACAACAACTTTCCGGATCGTTTTACCGGCAATACATTTGACAATGCGTTCATCCGCCAGCGCCTGCCGTTCAATGGCGTCGTCTTCGGCATCCGCATCTATCGTAAACTTGCTCCGCAACTTGCCGTTGACCTGCACCACCACCAGCAACATGTCTTTCACCAGGGCTTCGGGGCGATAGGTCGGCCACGTGGCCATGAAAATGCTGCTGGAATATCCCAGTTCATGCCAGATTTCTTCCGCGATATGGGGCGTGACCGGAGACAGAAGCAGAACGACGGATTCAATGGCCAGCCGGAACATGCGCGCCAGCTCCGGGGAGCTATCGCTGGCGGAGAACCCGTACATCATGTTGACCAGTTCCATGACGGCGCTGATAGCCGTGTTGAAATGAAACCGGTCTTCAATGTCCGTTGTCACCTTGAAAATGGTCTGATGTATTTTTTTATGCAGTTCTCGATGTTCTGGAGAAAGAGACCCCATGTCGCCATCGAATGCGGATACATGCTGAATGTATGGCAGCCAGGCCGTTGAAAGCCGCCATATCCGGCTTAAAAAACGAAAACTGCCATCAACGCCCTGTTCGCTCCATTCCAGGCTTCTTTCCGGAGGAGACGCAAAAAGGCAGAACAGCCGTGTGGTGTCCGCCCCATATTTTTGCAGGAGAATGTTGGGATCCACCACGTTTTTTTTGGATTTGGACATCTTCTCGACCCGGCCGATGGTAACCGGCTGGTGGCAGATGTTGCACAGGCGCTCTTTTCCGGAAGACGCATCTTCCGGAAACAAAAACCCGTGGGTCGGGCAGTGAACGGTCTCTTTGCAGACCATTCCCTGGGTCAGCAGTCTTGTGAACGGCTCTTTGTAGGATACCATGCCCATGTCGTGCAAAACACGCGTGTAGTAGCGGGAATAGAGGAGATGCAAAATGGCGTGTTCTACGCCGCCGATATACTGATCTACCGGCATCCAGTAATTCACCGCCCGCGGGTCGAACATGCCGTCGTGATAATGAGGGCTGCAATACCTTTGAAAATACCAGGACGATTCTACAAACGTGTCCATCGTGTCGGTTTCTCGCCGGGCATTGGGGGCGCCGCATTGGGGGCAGACTACATTCATGAATCCGGGCAGTGTCGGCAGGGGAGAATGACCGCCTTCGAGCAGGTCTGCGTCTTCGGGCAAGACGACCGGAAGGTCGGATTCCGGCGCCGGCGCAATGCCGCATGCATCGCAATGAATCATGGGAATGGGCGCTCCCCAGTATCGCTGTCGGGAGATTCCCCAGTCTCGCAGACGAAAACTGATTGTGCGTTTTCCCAGATCATGGGCTTCCAGGTAATCCGCGATGGATTGCAGCGCTTCCGTATTTTTTTGTCCGTTGAAATCTCCGGAATTGACCATCAGGCCCTCGCCTGTATAGGCTTCCGTCATTTGAGACGGATCCAGCACAGACCCCTCTGGCTGAACCACCACGATGATCTCGAGGCTGTATTTTCGGGCGAAATCGAAGTCGCGCTGGTCATGGGCGGGCACCGACATGACCGCTCCGGTTCCGTATCCCATCAATGCGAAATTTGCCGTATAGACTGGCATTTTACGCCCGTTCATCGGGTTGATGCAGCAGGCTCCGGTAAAAACGCCTTCTTTGTCATATGCCTCGATGCCTTTGACGGAACGATCCTGCATGGAAATGCGATCCACAAACGCCGTTACCGCGGCCGACTGGGGGGTATTCGCGGACAGTTCGAGTACCATCGGATGTTCTGGGGCCAGACAGATGAAGGTCGCGCCGCAAATGGTATCCTGGCGGGTTGTAAACACGGAGATATACTGGGATGAATTTTCGATGGGAAAGCGAATTTCGGCGCCGATGCTTTTCCCGATCCAGTTTTTTTGCATGGTGACCACTTTATCTGGCCATCCGGATAGCAGGTCGCAATGAACCAGCAGATCGTCCGCGTAATCGGTAATTTTGAAAAACCACTGGGCCAGTTTTTTCTGCCGCACCGGTTTGCCGCACCGCCAGCACATACCGGCTTCTACCTGTTCGTTGGCCAGTACTGTCTGGCATGTTTCGCACCAGTTGACATAGGATTCTTTGCGATAGGCCATTCCTTTTTCGTACATCTTGAGGAAAAGCCATTGCTCCCAGCGATAATATTCCGGTCTGCAGGTAGCGATTTCTCTGTCCCAGTCATAGGAAAACCCCATGCGTTGCAGTTGCTGGCGCATGGTGTTGATGTTGTCGTAGGTCCAGCGGGCGGGGTGTGTTTTGTTGGCGATGGCGGCATTTTCAGCGGGCATTCCAAAGGCATCCCAGCCCATGGGGTGCAGCACATTGTAGCCTCTCATATGCTTGTATCGGGCCACCACATCGCCGATAGTATAATTGCGGACATGGCCCATATGAATTTTACCGGAAGGATATGGAAACATTTCCAGAAGATAATATTTGTTTTTGGAAGTATCTTCCTGCACCTTGTGCAGGCCTTCGGATGTCCAGTACGCCTGCCATTTTGCTTCGACGGTTTCCGGTTTGTAACACTCGTCCATTTCAGATTATATTCCTTGTCTCAATGTGATGGATCCAATATCTATGGTGATTTTCGTCATAGAACACCCTGTGCTGAAATGCAGGGGCAGCCTTAGGTTTGTATTCCCCCTTGAGGGGGCAGGGGGTGTTCTTTTCCAAAAGGGTGTATTCTATGTCGGGAATCGCCCATAGTATCACGAAATGACAGCGATATTCCATACAGGCTTGAATCTATGCCACAGGCATGACAAAATTGCAAGTAACGATATGTCCGAACTTCAGGGGCGTTGCAAGGGGTTCAGCCATTACGGCATCTCATTAGATAGGCGCATGGAGAACAAATTTGCCGTACCCATGTCACAAAAAAATCTTGACTTTATCCGGCATTCAGACAAGAATTAAAAGATTTGAAAAAGTTTATTATTTTTATGGCGTCATGAGGCCGGCTTTGTGAACCGTTATATGGTTTTTCAGCACCGGATGATTTGACACAGAGGCGCGCAGCCCTCGGAAATTATGAAGCTGCTGCCATTCGTGAGGAGGAATGAATATGTACGCTGTAGTTGCAACAGGCGGAAAACAATACAGGGTTCAAACAGGCGAAACGCTCAGAATTGAAAAAATTCCTGGTGAGGTGGGCGCGCCGGTGGCGTTTGATAAAGTGCTGCTGTATTCCGATGGCGAAAATCTGTCGGTCGGGAAACCGGTTCTTGAGAACGTTAAAGTCAATGCCCGTATTGTAGAACAGGACCGGGCCAAAAAAGTTATCGTATTCAAATTCAAACGCCGTAAGGGATACCGGAAAAAACAGGGGCATCGCCAATATTTTACGGCAGTGAAAATTGACAGCATCGAAGCGTGACGATATCGCTGTGCGTCAGCACTGTATGATGATTGCGCAGCATTTGAAACTTTATGAATCGGTAGGAGATGTGGGGTTATGGCGCACAAGAAAGCAGGCGGCAGTTCACGAAACGGTCGCGACAGCAATGCTCAACGCAGGGGCGTTAAACGGTTTGGCGGAGAAAACGTTCGGGCCGGCAACATACTGGTGAGGCAGGTCGGCACCAAGATTCATCCGGGTGAAAACGTAGGGCTTGGGAAGGACTATACGCTCTTCGCGACGATTGATGGCGTCGTCAAATATGAGCGGTACGACCGCACCCGCAAAAAAGTCAGCGTCTATACCGTGTGAAATTCATCGACGAAATTGATATTACGGTAGAGTCCGGCAAGGGAGGCAACGGCTGCGTCAGCTTTCGCAGAGAGAAGTTTATCCCCAAGGGCGGGCCGGATGGCGGCAGTGGAGGCCGGGGCGGCGATATCATTCTGAAAACATCGCCCCGGAAACGCACTCTTTACGATTTTTCGTTCCGAAATCATTTCAAGGCGAAAAACGGATCCGGCGGTGAAGGCAATCAGCGAACCGGCAAAGACGGTGACGATCTGATCATTGAAATTCCGCCGGGTACGGTTGTCATCAACGCCGAAACGGACGAAGTCATCAAAGACTGTGTCCTTCCCGATGAAAGCTTTATTCTGGCGAAAGGCGGTCGGGGTGGCCAGGGGAATACCCACTTCAAAACATCCACGCACCAGACGCCCCGGTTCGCTCAACCCGGAGAACCAAGCCAGCGCCTGTCCATTCGGCTACACCTGAAGCTGATTGCCGATGTCGGGCTTATCGGCATGCCAAATGCCGGTAAATCCACGTTGATTTCAACAATTTCATCCGCCCATCCCAAAATTGCCGATTACCCGTTCACCACGCTGATTCCCAATCTGGGCGTGGTCCAACCCCGGTGGGGCGGGGAGCCAATGGTTGTCGCCGATATCCCCGGTTTGATCGAGGGCGCGCATTTCGGTTCCGGGCTGGGCGTCCGCTTTTTGAAACATGTGGAGCGCACGCGTTTTCTGGTGCATCTGATTGACGTTTCGACGATTGATCCGGACGACCCTTTGAAAAATTACAATATCGTCAATCAGGAACTTGCCTCGTACAGCGATATCCTTCGGGACAAGCCGCAGGTGGTCGTCCTGAGCAAAATGGATATTTCCGGATCGGAAGCGCTGGCAGACAGCTTCCGCAGAGCTTTCGGATTGCAGCGACAGGTGCTTGGCATCTCCTCGGCAACCCGATTTGGCATTGACGATCTGATCTCAACGATGGCGCATTTTCTGGAAACCGCTGATGGAGACCGGCAGAAAAACGAGTTTTGACAATGCGAAGCGGGTGGTTGTCAAGGTCGGCAGCAATGTGCTGACCGAAGACAACGGGCTGAACCTGAACGTGGTGCGCTCGATCAGCCGCCAGATATGCCGGTTGATTGACAGAGGACTCGAAGTCATTCTTGTCACATCCGGCGCCATGTCCGCCGGCATCCGTAAAATCGGTCTTTCCAAAAGACCCGATGAGATTCCCCGCCGCCAGGCGGTGTCCGCGGTGGGGCAGGCGACGCTCATCATGGAATATGAAAGCGCGTTCGAGCGCTACGGTGCTAAAGTGGCGCAGATACTTCTCACCAGCGAAGATCTCAGTAACCGCAGGCGCTATCTCAATGCCAGAAACACCCTCAACACCCTGCTGGCCTGGCAGGTGGTGCCCGTCATCAACGAAAACGATACGGTCACCATCGAGTCCATCAAATTCGGTGACAACGACAACCTGGCGGCCATGATCGCGCTGCTGCTCGACGCCGACATTTTGGTCATATTGTCGGATATTGACGGCCTGTTCACCAAAGACCCCCGGACCCACGCCGACGCCGAATTGATTCCAACCGTCACGGCGTTTCGTAAAACCATTGAAAGAGCCGCCAGCGCCATTCCCGGCTCCCTGGGGACCGGCGGTATGCTCAGCAAGATCAAGGCCGCCAAGAAAGTGACCGCCGCCGGCGTTCCGATGGTGGTCGCCAACGGCAAGATTCCGGACATTCTCGAAAAGCTCTTTAACGCCGAATCGTATGGCACCTTCTTTATGCCGCAGAGCGAGCGTCTGGCCAGCCGTAAGTGCTGGATCGGCTATTCGCTGAAGCCGGAAGGCTGTATTATCATTGATGACGGCGCCGCCACCGCTGTGCTGAAACGCGGGAAAAGCCTTCTGGCCAGCGGAATTGTGGGGGTCGAGGGAGATTTCGGTCAGGGCGCTCCGGTAGAATTCAAAACCGTGGTCAACGATGTGCTGGGAACGGGGCTTGTCAATTACAGCTCCGGCGACATCCGGAAAATCATGGGATTGCAATCTCAGAGGATTGCGGAAAAGCTGGGGCAGAAGCCTTATGACGAAGTGATTCACAGGGATAATCTGGTAATTACCACGGGAAAAAACAAAAGACATCAGGAGGCGCTTCATGACGATTGAATCCATGATCAGCGATATGGCGGCGGCCGCCAAATCGGCATCCCGGGAAATGGCGGCGTGTTCGACGCTTCAGAAAAACACGGCGCTGCTGAAACTTGCGGACTTGCTGCGCGACAACGCTTCGCTCATTCAGCAGGAAAACGCCAGAGACGTTGACGCCGCCCGAAAGGCCGGGCTGTCCCCGGCCATGATAGATCGCCTGACCATCAAAGACGGAACGATGCAGTCTATGATGGGCGGTCTTCGCGAAGTGGCGGCGCTGGACGATCCGGTCGGTGCGACGGTTCGGACATGGCGCAGGCCGAATGGCCTTGAGGTGTCGCGCGTCCGGATTCCGCTGGGCGTCATCGGCATGATCTACGAATCCCGGCCCAATGTGACGGTTGATGCGGCCGCTCTTTGCCTGAAGTCCGGAAATGCCGTGATTCTCCGGGGCGGATCGGAAGCGCTTTATTCCAATCAGGTGCTGGCGGGGCTGATTTCCCGGGCCCTTCAGGAAGCGGGGCTGCCGGCCAGGGCCGCTCAGGTGGTGCCGGTTGCCGATCGCAGCGCCGTCACCACGCTGCTTCAGCAGGAAGAATGGATTGATCTCATCATCCCCCGCGGCGGGGAGGGACTGATCCGGTTTGTGGTGGAAAATTCCCGGATTCCGGTGCTGAAGCATTACAAAGGCGTCTGTCACATTTATGTGGATGCGGACGCGGATATTGAAATGGCCGAACGGATCTGCATGAACGCCAAGGTGCAGCGGCCCGGCGTCTGCAACGCCATGGAAACGCTTCTGGTGCATCAGAAAGCGGCGCCGGTGTTTTTGCCGCGAGTGGCCGAAAAGCTGCAAGCCGCCGGTGTTGCGCTCCGCGGGTGCGAACAGACGCTGCGGATACTGCCGCAGATCGCTTCGGCGACGGAAGCGGACTGGCCCGCCGAGTATCTGGATCTGATTCTGGCCGTCAGGGTGGTGTCGGATATGGATGAGGCGATGGCCCATATCGCCGCTTACGGATCGGATCATACGGACGCCATTATCACGCAAAATTACGACAACGCCCGGCGGTTTGTGAAAACCGTGAATTCTTCCGTGGTGCTGGTCAATGCCTCCACCCGCTTCAATGACGGCGGCCAGTTGGGGCTGGGCGCCGAAATCGGCATCAGCACCACCAAGCTCCATGCGTTCGGGCCGATGGGACTGGACGAGCTGACGACCACCAAGTTCGTGGTGCTGGGAGACGGACAGATTCGCGAGTAAGCGCGAAAGACCGATAAATGAATGCCGGAAACCGCCTGAACACAGGCGTTCGGAAATGCGACAGGGGAGATGGCGTTGTGCGGATCGGGCTGTTTGGCGGAACGTTTAATCCGGTTCATTTCGGACATCTCCGGACAGTACTGGAAGCGGCGGAACATTTTGAACTGGACAGGGTATATCTGATTCCCTCGGCGATGCCGCCGCATAAGTCCGGCGCGAATATCGCCAGCCCTCATGATCGCCTTGAGATGATCCGTCTTGCCGCCGAGGGCGTCCCCGAGTTTGCCCCGTCGGATATCGAGTTGCAGCGCACGGGGCCGTCCTATACCATTGACACCCTGACCGCTTTTCAGGACATGTTTCCGGATCCGGCGGTCTGCTATCTGATACTGGGGTCGGATGCGTTTTTCGAGCTTCACACCTGGAAATCCCACCTGGACATACTTCGGCGGGTTTCGCTGATCGTCATGGGAAGACCCGCGGAAAGAGGCGGCGGCGTTTGTGCGTCTGAACCTGGCGGCGCCGTTATCCAGTACCTGTCAACTTTTTTATCGCCGGACTACACCTGTGTCCCGGAACAAAACGTATGCCGTCATCCGGAACTTCAGCCGGTGCATTTGATGACAGTGACGTATCTGGGCATTTCATCTTCCGATATCCGCCGACGGATGCGAAACGGCCTGTCCATTCGTTTTCTGACGCCGGATGCCGTGATGTCTTACATTTACCATAAAGGACTTTACCGATGATGTCGCTTCCCGATCCGTCACTGGATCTCTTCGTTCATGCGGTGCAGGGGAAAAAAGCCCTGGACATTCTGATTCTCGATCTCAGGGGAAAGACGGCTGTCACAGATTTTTTTCTGATCTGCAGCGGCCGTTCCAGCCGTCAGGTGATGGCCATTGCGGATCACATTCAGGAGGAACTGAGAAAAAACCGCATTCGTCCGCTGGGTGTCGAAGGGGCCGGGTCAGGCCACTGGATACTTCTGGATTTCGACCATGTCGTGGTGCATGTTTTCTATGATCCGGTACGGCGATTTTACAATCTGGAAGGGCTGTGGTCGGATGCGCCCAGGATCCAGATTGACAATCCGGTTTCCGAATCATCAGATTTTTTTGCAGAAGGAGATGACGCTGATGACACACCGAATGTGCCTGCTTATGATTCTTGACGGCTGGGGACTCCGTGAGTCCCGTGTCGCCAATGCCGTCCGACTGGCCGATATCCCCTTTCTGAGCGCTCTGAGAGACGCCTATCCCCATACCCGGTTGCGCTGTTCAGGCGAAGCCGTGGGCCTGCCGGACGGCGTGATGGGAAATTCCGAGGTCGGGCATATGAACATCGGCGCCGGACGGGTGGTGTACCAGGATCTGGTGCGCATCAACAAGGCTGTTCGCGAAAAGACGTTGATCGCCAATCCGGTGCTTTCAGCCGCCATGAAGGCGGTGAAACCCGGCAAGGCCCTGCACCTTTTGGGGCTGCTTTCAGACGGCGGGGTTCACAGCGACATCCATCACCTGCTGGCGCTTCTGGATATGGCCCGCGAAATCGGCGTTCCGGCCGTATATGTGCATGCCATTCTGGATGGCCGCGACACGCCGCCGAACAGCGGCCTCGGTTATGTCCGTCAGTTGAAAGCGCATATGGACCAGTATCACTTCGGAAAAATCGCCACGCTGTGCGGCCGTTATTACGCCATGGACAGGGACAAACGCTGGGATCGCACCGAAAAAGCCTACCGACTCTATACGCAGGGCGACGGCGTTCATGAAACCAACCCGATAGAAGCTGTCAGAGACGCCTATCAGCGCGGAGAAACCGATGAATTTGTCAAGCCGATCACCATCATGGATTTGGAGGATCGCTCCGGCGGGATCCTCCAGGATGGCGACAGCGTGATCTGTTTCAATTTCAGATCCGATCGGGTGCGTCAGATCACACACGCGTTCAATGACCAGGAATTTTCCGGCTTCACCCGCGAGGTGAGGCCGCGTCTGTGCGGCTATGTCTGCATGACGCTTTACGAAGAAGTGTTTTCGCTTCCGGTGGCGTTTGCGCCGGTCAGTCTGAAGGATATTCTGGGAGAGGTCGTCAGCCGCAGCGGCCTTCGGCAGCTCAGAATCGCCGAAACTGAGAAATATGCCCATGTCACCTATTTTTTCAATGGCGGCGAAGAAAACCCTTTTCCACAGGAGGATCGCTGTCTGGTGCCATCACCCCGGGATGTCGCCACCTATGATCTGAAACCGGAAATGAGCGCCGGCTCGGTAACGGAGGCGCTGTTCCGCCGGATGGACGAAACCGCCTATGACCTGGTGGTGCTGAATTTTGCCAATATGGACATGGTGGGGCATACCGGCATACTGGAGGCGGCCATCAAGGCCTGTGAAACCGTGGATGTATGTGTGGGAAAGATCGTGAACCGGGTGCGGTCTTCCGGCGGCGTGGTATTGATCACCGCCGATCATGGCAACGCCGAGACCATGGCGGAGGAAGATGGAAGCCCCCATACAGCGCACACGCTGAATCCCGTTCCGCTGATTCTGGTGGACGATTCCCGCAAAAACACCGTTCTTCGGGAGGGCGTTCTGGGCGATATTGCGCCCACCATCCTCGAAATTATGAACATCGAAAAGCCAGCGGCGATGACAGGGATGTCGTTGCTTGAACCGTGAATTTTTTACGAAGCCGTCATGTTTGTAGGAGGTATGTTATGACAGATTTTTTGAAGATGCTCAAAGAGCGAAGAAGCGTTCGAAAATATGAGGATAAAGATGTTCCGGCGGAAATTCTGAATCAAGTTCTCGAAGCGGTGCAATGGTCACAGTCCTGGGCCAATACCCAGTGCTGGGAAGTGGTGGTGGTTACGGATCCAAAAGTCAAAACAGGGCTACAGGAGACCATCGCCCCCAAAAATCCGGCAACCAAAGCCATTGTCAACGCGCCGGTGGTGCTGGGGCTTTGCGGTAAATTGAACAGCTCCGGATGTTATGACGGCAAGGTTACAACCAAATTTGGAGACTGGTTCATGTTCGATCTGGGAATCGCCACGCAGAGTCTATGCCTGGCCGCTCACAGCCTCGGACTTGGCGCCGTGGTCGTCGGGCTTTTTGACCATGACCGCGCCAAAACCGTTCTGAAGGTTCCGGATGGGTATGAACTGGTGACGCTGATCCCGCTTGGATATCCGGCGAAAATTTCTTCCCCGCCGCCTCGAAAAGAGGTTCAGACCTTTGTTCATCAAAACAGTTTCTGAAAGATCGTTTTTGATGAGCCGTCATCCCGTTCAGCGTGCGGTTCATCCTCGATGACAGGGAGATAGAGATTTATGCGGGAACCATCGGAACCCAGAGAACACCTCCAGACCCGAAAACGGGTCATGGCCATTGTCTCATCCCTGGTGATCGGAACGTTGCTGATGATCGCCAAGTTTTATGTGTATCAGATCACTCTGTCGGCAGCCATTCTTTCCGATGCGCTGGAATCCATCATCAATGTGGTGGCCAGCGCATTCGCCCTGGGCAGCATTCTGATGGCCGCCATTCCGCCGGACAAAAATCACCCCTATGGCCACGGCAAAATTGAATATTTTTCGGCGGGTTTTGAAGGCGCGCTGATCATTCTTGCGGCCGTGGGCATTTTTAAAAGCGGCTGGCCTCGAATTTTCGAGCCGACGCCACTTCCCAACCTGCAGGAGGGGCTTTGGCTGCTGCTGGGAACCAGCGCTGTCAATATGGCGCTGGGTCTGGGGCTGATTCGTGTCGGCAGCAAAAGCAAGTCATTGACCCTGATGGCGGATGGCAAGCATGTTCTGACCGATGTTTATACGTCCGCAGGGGTGATCGTGGGGCTGTTTCTGGTCAACCTGACGCAATGGTACTGGTTGGACGGGGCCATTGCATGTCTGGTCGGTGTCAATATCCTCTATACGGGCGGAGCGTTGCTCTATCAGTCTTTTGCGGGACTGATGAACGCCTCCGATCCGAAACTGCTCGAGAAAATCTGCAACCTTTTAATCCAGAACCGCAAAGACATATGGATTGACGTCCATCAGCTCCGCGCCTGGAGTTCGGGAAATCTTGTCCACATTGACTTTCATTTGATTCTTCCCCGCAGTTTTACTCTGGAAGAAGCGCATCTGGAATCCAAGATGTTGGAGAAAATTCTGACAGACTACTTTGAAGGCTCCGCCAGTGTCCTGATTCACATGGACCCCTGCATCGAACCCAATTGCCCGATCTGCGCCGAATATCTCTGCCGGGATCGCACCTCGCCGCCTCAGAAGCAAATTGCCTGGAGCGTTGAAACCGCGACCATGAAAGGCTGGAATGGCGATCAGCTTGAAGATCGCATGGCTACATCACCGTAATATGTTCCTTACCGGCGGTGACGCCCCCGATGATGGCGGCGTGGCGCGCGCCGCTGTCCATAAGCCGCTGTAATAGCCGTTCCGCCTGGGTATTGGATACACAGATGAGCAGTCCTCCCGATGTCTGCGGATCGAAGCAGATATCCTGTACAATTCTGTCCACACGAGAGCTGAATGTCGCCATGTGATGCCGAAATTCGCGGTTCTTGTAAGCGCCGGCAGGTATCAGGCCAATCGCGGCATATTCACGGGCTTCCGGAATGATGGGCAGGCTGTCCGCCTCGATCGTCATGCCACAGCCGGAATCCACAACCATTTCGGCCAAATGGCCAATCAGTCCGAACCCGGTGATGTCCGTGCAGGCGCTGACATCAAATGCACTCATGACATCGGCGGCGCATCGGTTGAGCGTTGACATCAGGGTTATGGCGTCTTGAATGACGGATTCGGGCGCCAGAGCGCCCTTGATGGCGGTGTTGACAATGCCAATCCCCAAAGGCTTGGTCAAAATCAGGCGGTTGCCGGGTTTGATGTTTTTCTTTGTCAGTATCCGGTCAGGATGAATGAAGCCGGTTACCGACAGCCCGTACTTCAGCTCGCTGTCTTCGACGCTGTGTCCGCCTAGCAGAACCACACCGGCTTCGCGGATTTTATCTATACCGCCCTGAATGATGTGGCGCAATACGCCGATTTCCATGGTTTTCAGAGGAAACCCCACCAGATTCATGGCGGTTTTGGGGACACCCCCCATGGCGTAAATATCGCTTAGCGCATTGGCCGCAGCAATCTGGCCGAACGCATACGGATCATCCACGACAGGCGTAAAAAAATCAACAGTCTGAATGAGCGCCAGATCGTCTGAAATTTTATAGACGCCCGCGTCATCGGCGCGATCCAGCCCCACCAGTACATTTTCATCGGTCGGAAATTCAAGACCGCACAGTGCTTTCTCCAGGTCCCCCGGAGGCAGTTTGGACGCTCAGCCGGCGCCTTTCACCGTTTCGGTGAGTCTGGGCGCGCGTGGTTCTGTATCTGTATTCATGGGGAGGCGTCCTTTGGTCATGATGGATATCTTTTGATCTCAATTTCCGATGCAGTATAACTTATTACCGGTTTGAAAAAATGTACAGAGAAAAATTGCAGGGGAAACACCGGATGCGCTTCGGAGGTTGACAGGTTTGTCCAAAATTCGTAACCTGAAGATTATGCAGAAACTTTATCATACACCTTCTCAAGCACAGGTAACAGACGCATGACCCGAAAAAATATATATCCCATTTTATCTGCTGAAGAAGCGGTTTCGTTTATCCGCAATGATTCAACGGTGGCGTTCAGCGGTTTTTCACCTGCCGGGGCCGCGAAAGCGGCGCCAGCGGCGCTGGCAAAGTTTGCAAAACAGGAACATGAGGCCGGCAGACCTTTCAAATTGAGAATTCTCACCGGCGCGTCAAGTGGAAAAAGCGTTGATGGCGAACTGGCGACAGCCAATGCCGTCTCCTGGCGGGCGCCCTATCAGAGTGAACCCCTGCTGAGGAAACAAATCAATCGCCAGGAAGTGGAATATGTGGATATTCACCTCTCCCATGTGCCGCAAATGCTGGCGTATGGTTTTCTGGGCAAGATAGATGTCTCGGTTGTGGAAGCCACAGAAATCACCGCGGACGGCAGGGTGTATCTGACGTCCTCCATCGGCGCATCTCCCACCTTCTTGAAATATGCCGACAAAGTCATCGTCGAGATCAATCTCCAGCATTCTCCCAGACTCCGTGAGCTGGCGGATATCATCGTGGTGCCGCCGCCGCCGCATCGCGATCCCATCCTGATTCATGACGCCATGACCCGAATCGGAGTTCCTTATGCGGTGGTGAATCCGGACAAGGTGCTGGGCATCGTCATCAACGACGAACCCGATCATGTCGGTGAATTCCCTTCGCCGGATACCGATAGCCAGCGGATTGCCGGACACCTGGTGGAATTTTTACTGAACGAGATGAAGGTCGGCAGAATTCCCCGGACATTACTGCCGCTCCAGGCAGGCGTCGGCAGCGTCGCCAACGGCGTGATGGCGGCTCTTGGCGCGCATCCGGACATTCCACCGTTTCATATGTATTCCGAAGTGTGTCAGGATGCGATGGTGGATATCATGGCCAGCGGAAAGCTTCTGGGCGCCAGCGCCACGGGGCTTTCGATATCCTGGGCGAAATTGCAGCAGATTGTCGGCGACATGGATTATTTCGCCAGCAGAATCGTGCTGCGTCCCCAAGAAATTTCCAATCATCCTGGCATCATTCGACGGCTTGGCGTGATCGCTCTCAACACGGCCATCGAAGCGGATATCTATGGCAATGTCAACTCCACCCACATCTACGGCATGGATGTCATGAACGGCGTGGGCGGCAGCGGAGAATTCACCCGCAACGGCTATCTGACGGCCATGATGACGCCGTCCATCGCCAAAGACGGGAAAATCTCGGCCATTGTGCCGATGTGCCCCCATATTGACCACAACGAACACTCGGTTCAGGTCATCGTGACCGAGCAAGGGCTTGCGGATCTCCGGGGACTGGGGCCGATCCAGCGCGCCAAAGCCATCATTGACAACTGTGCGCATCCCCTGTACCGGGATTATCTGAGCCGTTATGTCCGGGATTCCCGGCCCGGTCATATCCGGCATGATTTGAACCGCTGCTACGAGCTTCACCGAAATCTGATGGCGTATGGGACCATGCTGCCCTCCTGAAGCCCTGAAAAGCGGCTTCTGGGGCGAGCGGCGGAAGATACCTCTTTTGGGTCCAAACCGCTGAATTGGCCGTGTCAGGTGATTTTCAAATGGGTTCCTTGCGCCTTATAACCGTTGAATCAAGTATATAAAAACAGGAAGTTTGCTATGGCTTTTTATATCTTTAATCAGGGGTAATAATTCGCGCTTTTTTGGGTTGTC
>JAJYBO010000018.1 GCA_021778975.1 Deltaproteobacteria bacterium | reverse complement strand
ACGCCGCCGCGCCGAAATGCCCGCCAGAATCATCGCGCCTGCGATCAGGCCGCCCGATACGCCGCCCATTGTCGAGGCTCCGCCTGCGGAGGAGGCTGTTGTTTCCTCTGTTTCCGAACCGCCTGATATGTCTGAACCACCGGAAGATTTAAAATCATCCGAAATTTCAAATGCGCCGGAGATGCAGTATTCCGCTCCCGGGTCTGAAGCTGCGTCTTCAGAAGAATTGCCGCCTCTCGAAACGCAGGTTGTCGTTTCTTCTGAAGCTCCGCCTGTTACGGAAATATCGCCAGAAAAAGCTGGAAGAAAGAAAAAGAAACAGAAAAGAGATATGCCTGCCAAAATTATCAGCCTGCCGCCCGCGGGTTTCGAACTGCCGGCGCCGGTGACTGCCCCGCCAGTGGAAACGCGCGCCGGTAATGTCAGCACGCCCACGGGTCGGTGGCATAAACCCAAAGGGGAAAAGACCACGCCACCTCTGCCGGAAGTCGTCCCCACTGCTGAAAAAGCCAAGGAAGCGGTTGTCAGGGACAAAAAGAAGAAAAAACTCGTCCATGAAGTCGAGGAGGAGGCGACCGATAAAAAGGTCGTCAAAAAGAAAGCACCGTTCCGAAAAAAAGAAATTGTCGAAGGCGTTGACCTTTATACGGAATCGCCGCGGATGCGAAAAGCCGGCAAAAGAGGCGGCAAGGCGGCGAAGGCGCTGCCCGTGTTGCAGAAACCTCTGCTGACCACCCCCAAGGCGATCAAGCGCCGCATCAAGGTGGATGACACCATTGCGGTTTCAGAACTGGCCAAGCGCATGGGCGTCAAAGCCAGCGAGATCATCATAAAGCTGATGAAAATGGGGGTGATGGCCACGCTGAACCAGATCATTGACTATGACACCGCGGTATTGGTGGCCACGGAATTCAGCTTCGAGGTGGAACGCGCGGCGTTCGAAGAGGATACGCTGCTGAAGATCGAGGAGGAAGATCCCGAAAAACGTATTGGCAGGCCCCCGGTGGTCACGATTATGGGACATGTGGATCACGGCAAGACCTCCCTTCTGGATGTAATTCGCAAAACCCGTGTGACGGAAGGCGAAGCCGGCGGCATTACGCAGCATATCGGTGCATATCATGTCGCTACCGACAGAGGGCAGATTGTCTTTCTGGATACTCCCGGACACGAGGCGTTCACCGCCATGAGATCCCGCGGGGCGAGCATCACGGATCTGGTCATTCTGGTGGTCGCGGCGGATGACGGGGTGATGCCCCAGACGCTCGAAGCCATCAACCACTCCAAGGTGGCCAATGTCCCCATCATTGTGGCGATCAACAAGATTGATAAACCCGGTGCGGATCCTGAACGCGTCCAGCGGGAACTGGCGGACGCCGGTCTCGTTTCCGAAGAATGGGGGGGAGACACCATTTTTGTCCGGGTGTCCGCCAAAGCGAACATCGGGATTGACACCCTCCTCGAGATGGTGCTGCTTCAGGCCGAAGTCATGGAACTAAAAGCGGATCCGGACAGACCAGCCTTTGGTCATGTGGTTGAAGCCAAGCTGGACGTGGGACGTGGTCCGGTGGCGACCGTGCTGGTGCAGCAGGGGACGCTGCGCGCCGGAGACGCGGTGGTCTGCGGCGTACACTACGGCAAGGTGAGAGCGCTCCTGGATGATCGTGGGGTGCAGGTAGAATTTGCGGGTCCTTCCATGCCGGTCGAGGTCATTGGCCTTTCCGGGGTGCCGATGGCCGGCGATGAGCTTGTCGCTCTGGCGGATGAAAAAGATGCCCGTCAGGTCAGCCTTCACCGTGTGCAAAAACAGCGTTCCAAAGAGCTGGGCAAGACCAGCCGGCTGAGTCTGGATAAACTTTTCGAGCAGATGAAAGACGGTCTTGTCAAAGATCTCAACATCATTTTGAAGGCGGATGTCCATGGGTCCATCGAAGCCCTGGGAGACTCACTGGTCAAACTGTCCAACGATGAGGTGAATATCAACATCGTACACTCGGCGACCGGCGCGATCACAGAGTCCGATGTGTCTCTGGCCACGGTGTCCGATGCCATCATTATTGGCTTCAATGTCAGACCCAGCGCCAAGGTTCAGGCGCTGGCGGCCGAAGAACATGTGGATATGCGTTTTTACAACATTATTTACAACGTCATCAAAGATGTGAAAGACGCCATTGTCGGCATGATGAAATCCACATTTGAAGAACGCATTCTGGGTCGGGCTGAGGTGCGTAATATTTTCCATGTTCCTAAAGTTGGGGTTATCGCCGGGGCGTATGTCACCGATGGTAAAATCCAGCGTGGAAAACAAATTCGTCTGCTGCGAGATGGCGTTGTGGCTTTTGACGGCAAAATCGCCGGTCTCAGGCGCTATAAAGACGATGTCAAAGAAGTCGTCAGCGGGTACGAGTGTGGCGTCAGTGTCGAAAATTTCAACGATATCAAGCTGGGAGATATCATTGAATGCTACTACATGGAAGAGCTTAAACCCGAAGTCGAATAGAGACAGGAGGCTCCAGATACATAGGTGTCTTTGTCGTTTTACCGGTGAACGTCATGGTGATCGGATACGGAATCATTACATTCAGGCTGTATGAATGCCATTCTCTGAAGGAAAAAAGATCGGTGGTCAAATCCATCATCCATCAGATTCAAAATCGCTTCAACGCGGCGGTTGCGGAAGTTGGCGCCAATGACATTCATCAACTGGCGGAGATCGGTTTTGCGCTGGTAGGCAATGACGGTACGCGGGTAAATTCCGGGATGGACAGCATCTTGAATCTGGCGCATGAATTCAAAATGGCATCTGTCATCAACAGCGAAATGGAGATGATGCATCTATGAAATCCTTTGCAAGATCGGACAGAGTCAGCAGTGAACTTCAGAGAGTCATATCGGATATTCTTCGAAAGGATATTCACGACCCTCGTCTGCATATGGTGACCATCACCGGTGTCAAGATGTCCAAAGACCTCCGTAACGCCAGGGTGTATTTTTCACTGGCGCCCGGCAAATATACGCATGAGGATGCAGCGGCGGCTTTTCAGAGCGCGTCGGGGTTTATCAAACGAACATTGTCTCTCCAGATAGAACTGCGATATACGCCGGATATCCGGTTTTATTACGACGAGTCTTTTGATTATGGCGCGCACATTGACAAGTTACTGGCATCAATAGTTACTACCGATGGATCATCTCATAACCCTACTGAATAACAGCAAGAATGTGCTGGTTGCCACACATGCTGCGCCGGATGGGGACGCCATCGGTTCATTGATCGCCATGTCACTGGCGCTGATCGGAATGCAGAAACGGGTTGTGCTGTACAACGAAAGCCCGATTCCCGCGGTGTATCGCTTCCTGCCGCTGGTTCATCATGTGACGGCGCATATAGAGTCCATCGCAGCATATGACACGGCGGTGATTCTGGATTGTGGGGATATTCAGCGTGTTGGCGATGCGGCCTCTCTGATTGAACGTATTCCGGAGATTGTCAATATTGATCATCATCTTACCAACACCCGCTTTGGCGCCTGTCAGTTGGTAGATGTCCAGGCCTGTGCGTGTACGGAAATTCTCTGGCGCCTGTTCAAGCGGATGAACGTCGAGTTCACACGTGATCTGGCTACCTGTATTTATACAGGAATCTTGACCGACACAGGATCCTTCCGTTTTTCGAATACCAACCGGACGACGTTTGAAATCTGTGAAGACATGGTGGCCTGCGGCGTGGATCCCTATCAGGTGGCGCAATGTGTGTATGGAACCTATTCTCTGGGAAGGATCAAATTACTGAACCTGGCGCTCGATTCGATCGAGATATCGGAAAACGGAAAGGTGTCTCTGATGACAATGACCTGTGAAATGCTGGCGGAAACCGGAACACAGCCGGAAGACGCCGATGGGCTGATCAATTACGCCCGGCGCATTCAGGATGTCCGGATGGCGGTCATGATTCAGGAGCAGTTGAATGGTTGCGCCGGCAGAAAAAGCGGTGCGGAGCAGCGGCATCCATACCACATCAGCCTCCGATCCGATGGCAGTGTGGATGTGGCGGCCATTGCCGCGTCTTTCGGTGGCGGCGGCCACCGCAGCGCGGCGGGTTTCAGCATGGATTCTACGCTGCCCGAGATCAAGGAAAAAATTCTCCGGATAGCCGAGTCCGTGGCATGACAAGACGGGATTCGGAAAGTACTCGATATCCGGGCGGGGTGCTGGTGATAGACAAACCCGCAGGAATGTCGTCGGCCCGGGTGGTCGCGGTGGTCAAAAGGCTGTTGCATGTCGGCAAGGTGGGGCATGCCGGCACGCTGGATCCATTTGCTACCGGCGTTCTGATTGTCTGTATCGGTCACGCGACCAGACTTGCCCGTTTCTGGCTGGACGGCGTCAAAACCTATGCCGCCGAGCTTTGTCTGGGCGTTGAAACCGACACGCAGGACGTAACGGGAAATGTTATCGCCACCGGTTGTTTCGACAATATTTCCACCAGCGATATTCACACGGTCATGGCATCGTTTATCGGTGTTTCAGAACAGTTCCCCCCCATATTTTCCGCATTGAAACATCAGGGGGTTCCCCTCTACAAGCTTGCTCGCAAGGGGACGCCTTTTCAGAAACCTCCCCGTCGGGTGCAGATTTACCGGCTGGATATTCAGGATATGGCGTTGCCCTGTGTGCGCTTTGAAGTTACATGCAGTTCGGGGACGTATATCCGTACATTGTGCGCGGATATTGGGAAGATGCTGGGATGCGGTGCGTATCTGAAATCGCTGCGAAGAATCGCCAGCAGCCGTTTTACGCTTGCCGATGCGCTGAGCCTTCCGGAACTGGAAACACTGGTGGAATCCGGCGATATCGCCGCACGGATGATTGGTATGTCCGAATCGCTGCCGGATATGCCTTGCTTTCAGGCGGATAAGCCTTTGACGGACAGGCTGAAATATGGCATGATAATTACGGATGCGGATATTCCGGTGTCTGTGCCGGCGCCGGAAACGCGATTTATCAAAATACTGGATGATGACAGCCGTCTGTTGTCCGTTCTCTGTCATGATCCGCTGCACCAGAGATATATGTACTGCTGTTCGTTTATGTAAGAGAGCGGAAGGTTGTGAATCCTGTTTCAGGACACAAACGCCAGCCTGTTGAAGTTCAGTATATTCAGTATATCGAGAGTGGTTGTGGCCCGGTCCGGGGTAAGGCGCATTCATCACCCCGGAATTTAGCCACCGCTGTAGAAGCGCCATGTTCAATGGCAACTGCATGGTCGGGGCCGATAGTCTCCGCCGCGTCGAAATGAATGCCCGCAGAGTGAAGCAGGATTCACCCAAATTTACTATTGAAACAGAAGAGGAGTGACCAGTGGTATTTACACCCGAAGACAAGAAAAAACTGATAGACCAGTACAAATTGCATGAGAGCGACACCGGTTCGCCGGAAGTTCAGGTAGGACTGTTGACACACCGCATTACCTATC
Organism: Deltaproteobacteria bacterium; assembly: GCA_021778975.1. Taxonomy (GTDB): domain Bacteria; phylum Desulfobacterota; class Desulfobacteria; order Desulfobacterales; family Desulfatirhabdiaceae; genus RAAP-1. The sequence goes on along the minus strand of JAJYBO010000018.1, from coordinate 15,860 downwards.
TTACGGAACATCTCAAAGTACACACCAAAGATCACCATTCCCGCAGGGGCTTGCTGATGCTGGTCGGCAGACGCCGCAGACTTCTGAACTACGTTAAAAACAAGGATGTCCAGAGATACCGAACCATTATCGAAGCATTGGGATTGCGCAGATAATCTGGTATCCGATACCTTCGTTTTTTTGTCTGTTGAATGACCTCCATCATCCGTAGAACATGGCCTGAGACAGGTGGTTCTGCGGAAGGGGTGTTTTTTAAAAGTCAAATTTCGGACGGCTTCGTAAAATTTTTGCAGCGCAACGCCGCATGCAGACATTTTATGAAGTCGTCAGATATATTTTCGATGGGTTGTGATTTAAAAAAGTATGTAACGGTAAAGGAAGGCAAATATGGAACATGTTCTCGAAGCGATGCTCGGAGATAAACCGCTGCGCATATCAACCGGAAAAGTGGCCAAACAGGCGTCGGGCGCTGTTTTGGTTCAATACGGTGAAACTGTTGTCCTGGTGACAGTGGTGTCTGTCCATGAAGCGACGGCTGGTGATTTCCTGCCCTTGACCGTTGAATATATGGAAAAAATATATGCGGCGGGCCGGATCCCCGGCAATTATTTCCGCCGTGAGATCGGCAGGGGCAGTGAAAAGGAAACGCTTACCGCCCGTTTGATTGATCGTCCAATACGCCCATTGTTTCCCAAAGGCTATCATTACGAAACCCAGGTGATTGCAACGGTATTGTCCATGGATCAGGAAAATGAACCGGATACGCTGGCCATGATCGGCGCATCCGCGGCGCTGGAGCTTTCCGATATTCCGTTCGATGGGCCGATTGCCTGTGTACGTGTTGGCCGTGTTGACGGAAAGTTCATTGCCAACCCCGTGCTTGACCAGTTTGACGCCTGCGATATCAATATTATCGTTGCGGGGTCCGAAACAGGGGTTGTCATGGTGGAAGGCGGGGGCAATATTGTCAGCGAAGCGGACATGCTGGAAGCCATTTTCTTCGGGCATCAGGCCATACAGCCGGTGATCGAGATACAGAAAAAGCTCAGGGCGCTTTGCGGTAAACCCAAGAGGGCTTATGCGGCGCCGCAGGAAGATGCGGCGCTGGGTGAAAGGGTGCGTACGCTCGCATTTCCTCGCCTGAAAGCAGCGATTGGCATTCCTGAAAAAATTCAGAGATACGCCGCGATTCGTGATGCGAAATCCGCGATCATGGCGGAATTGGGAGAAGATGGTGCGGCGCGTAAAGAAGAAGTCACCGCGATTTTTCAAGACCTTCAGAAAACCATTTGCCGTGATATGATCCTCAAAGAGAGCAAGCGGATAGATAACCGTAAATTCGATGAAATCCGTCCCATTACCTGTGAAACCGGTCTGCTTCCCAGGCCGCATGGCAGCGCGCTGTTCACCCGCGGCGAAACACAGGTGCTGGGGGTTTTAACACTGGGATCGGGTCAGGACGAACAGAGGGTGGAAACCCTGGCGGGCGAAGAATCCCGGCCGTTTATGCTGCACTACAATTTCCCGCCGTTTTCAGTGGGGGAGGTCAAGCGACTTTCCGGCCCCAGTCGGCGGGATATCGGGCATGGAGGGCTTTCGACGCGGGCGCTCGAAAAGGTGCTGCCTGACAAGGCCGATTTCGATTATACGATCCGGGTGGTTTCGGAGGTGCTGGAGTCCAACGGCTCGTCTTCCATGGGCACGGTATGCGCCGGCACCCTGTCAATGATGGATGGCGGTGTCCCCATCAAGGCGCCGGTGGCCGGGATTGCGATGGGACTGGTGAAGGATGGCGACAGGATCGTCATTTTATCCGATATTCTGGGGGATGAAGACCATACCGGCGATATGGATTTTAAAGTGGCCGGCACCCGTGAGGGCATCACCGCGCTTCAGATGGACATCAAAATTCATGAGCTTTCCAGAGATATCATGGAAAAAGCTCTGGAGCAGGCCCGAAACGGCAGACTCCACATTCTGGAAAAGATGCTCGCGATCCTCGATAAGCCGCGGGAGGTCATTTCTCAGTACGCGCCGGCGATCATGACGCTCAAGATCAATCCCGACAAAATTCGGGATGTCATCGGACCGGGGGGCAAAATGATTCGATCCATCCAGGCCGAGACAAATACCCGCGTCGAAATTGACGATACGGGTCTGGTAAAGATTGCGGCGGTTACGAAATCCGAAGGTGACGCGGCGCTGAAATTGATCGCCGCGATTGTTACGGAGCCGGAGGTTGGGCGGATTTATGACGGTCTGGTGGTAAAGATCATGGATTTTGGAGCATTCGTGCAGATCGCTCCGGGAACGGACGGTCTGGTGCATATTTCGCAGCTTTCCACCAAACGGGTGACCAAAGTGACCGATGTGGTGAAGGAAGGCGATACGCTCAGGGTCAAGGTCCTTGAGATTGACAGAAGCGGCAAAATTCGGCTGAGTCATAAAGCCGTTCTGGAAGAAGATGCATAAGGAGCGGTGGAACGGTCATGTTGTCTGAAGACGCTCCGGTGATTCGTATTTGTCGCATGCGTCCGGAAACCGATGCGGATATTCCGCTTCCCTGTTATATGACGCCGCTTTCCGCGGGGATGGATGTATATGCCGCGGTCGCCCAGGATGTAGAGATCATGCCGGGCGATATTCATCTGATCCCCACGGGCTTTGCCATGGCCATTCCCGAAGGGTATGAAGCCCAGATACGTCCTCGCAGCGGCCTTGCCGTGCGTTACGGCGTTGGGCTGGTAAATTCTCCCGGCACCATTGACGCGGATTATCGGGGTGAAATTCAGGTCGCGGTGATCAACTGGGGCCGGCGGCCCTACACCATCCGGCGCTGTGATCGGATCGCGCAGATGGTGATCCATCGGGTCCACCGCGCCGAGTTTGATGTTGTGGACGTACTGGATGCCACCCTGCGAGATATCGGCGGCTTTGGGCATACTGGCAGGTAGAACTATGCCGGTTCGATGAGGACTTCACGCAAGACGATCCATGATATCCGAAAAATTGACAGATGAATCCGATACTGCCGTGCTGTCAGATAATATCTCCGTGTGTACGCTGGCCAGCGGCAGCAAGGGAAACGCCATTTATGTTTCTGACGGACACACATCAGTTCTGGTGGATGCCGGGCTGTCCGGGGTCGAGATAGAGCGCCGAATGGCATCCCGTGGGCTGAGTCCGGGCGATCTGGACGCCATTGTGGTGTCACATGAACACGAAGATCATATCCGGGGGGTGGGCGTCCTCTCCCGACGTTTCAATCTGCCCGTCTATGTCAACGACGGCGCCCTGAAGACCGATCTTCCCCCGCTGCGTCACATTCAACGTCGGCCTTTCTGTTGCGGATCACCATTTAGCATCAATACATTGACCATCCACCCCTTTTCAATATCCCATGACGCCGCAGATCCGGCGGGTTTTACCATCCATCTTCACCACCACAAAATCGGTATCGCGACCGATCTGGGCATTGTCACGGCGATGGTGCGCGAGCATCTGAACGCCTGTGATCTTTTGGTTCTGGAGGCCAATCACGATCCGGATATGCTTATCAACGGACCGTACCCCTGGCATCTGAAACAGCGGGTCAAAGGCCGGACCGGGCACCTGTCGAATCAGGACGCCCGCGCGCTGCTGGAGGACATCGGACATCGAGAGCTTCAGCATGTCATTCTTGCCCATTTGAGCGAGACCAACAACACCCCTGAAAAAGCGTTGGCGGAAGTCTGCGCGGGGATACATTCCCGTCATACAACCGTTACGGTTGCATCCCAGGATATTTGCAGCCAGATTGTGCTGCTTCACTCATCATCATCTGAATTTCTGGAGGCTGATCATGTTTAAAATCGTTCAACGTCAGGAAATGGCAGGCGGAACCATCGTCCTCAATGAAATCGAGGCGCCTCTGATTGCCAAAAAAGCAAAACCCGGGCAGTTTGTTATTCTAAAGGCCAATGACGCCGGGGAGCGGATTCCCTTGACCATGGCCGATACCGATCCGGTCAAAGGCACTATCACCATCATTTATATGGTGGTGGGCAAGAGTACGGCGCTTTTTAAGAGCCTGAAAGTGGGAGAAGGGTATCAGGATGTCATCGGGCCGCTCGGAAAACCCACCCATCTCGAAAAGCTGGGCAAAGTTGTCTGTGTCGGTGGGGGAACGGGGATTGCCGTGTTGCATCCCATTACCCGCGGGTTGAAGGAGATTGGCAATGAGGTGGTTGCCATTATCGGCGCCCGGAGCAAGGATATCCTGATTCTGGAAGACAAGATGCGGGCGGCGTCCCATGAGCTGCATGTGTGTACGGATGATGGCTCTTACGGACATCACGGGTTTGTGACCGATGTTCTCAAAGAGGTGCTGCAAAAAGGCGGGGTTAAACTGGTGGTTGCTATCGGGCCGGTTCCCATGATGAAATTTGTTTCCAAAGTGACCGCGGAGTTTCAAGCGCCGACGATGGTCAGCCTGAACCCAATCATGGTGGATGGCACCGGAATGTGCGGCGGATGCCGGGTCACTGTCGGCGGAGAAACCAAATTCGCATGCGTTGACGGCCCGGAATTTGACGGACACAAGGTGGATTTCGACGAACTGATGCGCAGACTTCAGGCGTACTGCGACGACGAAAAAAAATGCTATAACGACTTTTGCACCCTGCAGCAGGCATAACCTCATGGAGGATAAAATGGTGGAAAAAACAGATTCAAAAAAAGTAGCGCAACGTCAGGCAATGCCGGAACAAAAACCCGAAATTCGAAGACGTAATTTTGAAGAAGTCCCAGTGGGCTACACCATGGAACAGGCCATGGCGGAAGCCAGCCGATGTCTGCAATGCAAAAAACCCGGTTGTGTGGAGGGGTGTCCGGTCAGTGTTGATATTCCTGGATTCATCAACTGCATTACCAAAGGGGATATGACCGGCGCCATCCGGAATCTCTGGGGTAAAAACAGTCTTCCGGCGGTTTGCGGCCGGGTATGCCCGCAGGAAATTCAGTGTGAAGGCAACTGCATTATGGGCAAGAAAGGCGAACCGATCGCCATCGGTAACCTGGAGCGTTTTACGGCGGACTATGAGCGGATCCAGGGTTCAGGTGAATTGCCGCCTAAAGAGAAACCGACCGGGAAAAAAGTGGCGGTTGTGGGATCCGGGCCTTCGGGGCTGACGGTTGCCGGGGATCTGGTACGCAAAGGCCATGATGTGACGGTACTGGAAGCCTTTCATAAACCTGGCGGGGTGCTGGTTTATGGAATTCCGGAGTTTCGTCTTCCCAAGGAAATCGTGTTTTCCGAAGTGGCGTTTCTGGAACGGCTCGGCGCGAAGGTGGAATGCAATCAGGTGGTGGGCAGAACCGTATCGCTGGACGAATTGTTTGCCGAAGGCTATGATGCTGTATATCTGGGTGTTGGGGCGGGGCTGCCCAAATTCATGAACATTCCAGGTGAGAACCTGATCGGGATATTATCCGCCAATGAGTATTTGACCCGCGCGAACCTCATGAAGGCCTATCAGTACCCCAAAGTAGATACCCCGATTCCTCGCGGGAAAAACGTGGTGGTGCTGGGCGCCGGCAACGTCGCGATGGATTCCGCCCGAACCGCGATGCGGCTGGGAGCGGATACTGTCCGCATCGTCTATCGCCGGTCCCGCGAAGAAATGCCTGCCAGAAAAGCGGAAATTCATCATGCGGGTGAGGAAGGCATTGAATTTTGTCTTCTGACGGCGCCTACCAAATTTGTCGGAAACGATAAAGGGCGTCTGACCGGTATGGAATGTCTCCGGATGGAGCTGGGGGAACCCGACGCTTCCGGCAGAAGGCGGCCTATTCCCATCAAAGGATCGGAATTCATGATGGAGTGTGATCTGGTCATCGTGGCGGTCGGCGCTGGCGCCAACCCTCTGTTGACGCAGACAACGCCCGATCTGAGCCTCAACAAATGGGGCTATATCATGGCCGATCTCGAAACCGGCAAGACCACCAAGAAAGGCGTATGGGCGGGCGGTGATATTGTCACGGGTTCCGCCACCGTCATTCTGGCAATGGGCGCCGGTCGTAAGGCTGCGGATTCCATCCACAAATATCTGACCTGGGGATGGTGATCCGGGGTAACGATGGATTCAAGGGCAGAAGATACATCCTGTCTTCTGCCTTTCTGAAAAAGGTTTATGTCTGAATGAAAGATGAATTGATCCGGATTCTGTGTGAAAAATCCTTTCAGTACAGTGAACAACCTGTATTCAAGCTGGTTTCAGGAAGACTCAGCCAGTTTTATGTCAATTGCAAGCCAACGACTTTGAGTCCTCGCGGCATGTTTCTGACCGGTCATCTGGTGTATGAGGCCATTCGGGGTATGGGCGCTGTTGGGGTGGGCGGGCTGACGTTTGGCGCCGATCCCATTGCCGTTGCGACGGCGTTTGTATCGGAATTGAAGGCGGAGCCAATCCAGGCGTTTTCCATCCGAAAAACGCAGAAAGATCACGGCATGATTCGCTGGATCGAAGGTGATATCCGTCCGGGAGACCGAGTGGTCATCATAGACGATGTGGTGACCACCGGTGGTTCCACCATCAAAGCCATTGAACGCGCCCAAGAAGAAGGTATGCAGGTGATCAAAGTCGTGGTTCTGGTGGATCGTCAGGAAGGCGGGCTTGAGAATATCCGCGCCCATGTTCCGGATATTTCGGTAATCATCACCCGTGACGATCTGATGCGCGCCCAGAAAACCATCCCTTCCTGAATCTCATGTTGCCCCAGAGGGCGATCGCAAGGATCGCCCCTACGCGGTTGCAAACCGCGTTTTCTGTCAGCGGGGGAGGGCCATGGGTATAAAAAAGCGTAATTTGAAACCGTTTGCAGTATAATCAAAATATGTCGCTGCCCGGATTTGTTTTGGTCCAGAACGACTTCAGACAGGAAACGATATGGGGGTCGAGACGGCGTGCATCGGCTTCCATGTCCAGAATGGCGAACGCTTCTACAGGACTCATGGCTTTCCGGTAATGACGGTTTGCGGTCAGAGCCTCGAAGATATCGGCCACCGCGATGATTTTGGACATGAATGGAATATCGGATCCCTTCAGCCCTTTGTCATAGCCGCTGCCATCGAGCCGTTCGTGGTGGCAGGAAGCGATCAGCGGTACGGAACGGTATTTGCTGCTCAGGTGCATGTTGCCAAGTATCTTTCGGGTAAACGCCACATGTTTCTGGATATGCGCATATTCCTCATCGGTCAGTTTGCCGGGCTTTTTCAGCACCTGATCGTCTATGCCCAGCTTGCCATAATCATGGAGCAACGCGGCAACGCTCAGAATATCCTGCTCGCTTTCACCAAATCCCAGTTCTCTGGCGATGCCGATGGCGTATTTTTCAACCTGCTCGGAATGCCCGGCGGTCAGAGAATCTTTGGCGTCAATGGATGCAGCCATGACTTTTAAGACACTGGTAAACTGACGCTGCTGTTCCTGAATCAGCAGGGCGTTTTCGAGAGATATCGCCACCATGGAGGCCAGTGTCGTGAGCCACTCCATATCCGTTTCGGTAAACACCCCGTCCTTTTTGTTGATGGCCTGAATGACGCCCAGTATTTCACCGCTGCAGGCAATGATGGGAACACATAATATACAGCGAGTGTGATATCCGGTTCTCTCGTCGGTGCGTTTATCGAAGCGGGGATCCGCATAAGCGTCGGTGATGTTCATGGGTTTGCCGGTGACCGCAACGGTGCCGGCGATGCCCAGGCTGATGTTCAGGCGGATGTCCATGCCTTCGATGCCTTCTGAGACGATGGAACGTATCTGGCTGTTTTCCCGCACGTAGAGCGTTCCCCGCTCGCATTGAAGCCGCTGTCGGAGTTTTGCGACGAATGTTTTCGCTTTTTCCGTGGGGATACAGGGGCCGAAGCCATGTTTTTCCTGTCTTAAAAAGTCTCGGATAGCCTGTTGGATCTGATATTCATCCAGTCTGGAAAACAGACCTGTGGTTTTGTTGAAAAACTGAAGCGCGCCTGCCGCAACGCCATCGTCTCCCAGGATGGGGACGGCCAGAACGCTTTCTGTCCGAAAACCGGTTTTCTGATCAATTTCGGGGTTGAACAGGGAATATTCGTAGGCATTGGCAATATTGATCACATGACGGGTCAAAATACACATGCCGGCAATTCCCATTTTCAGCTCGATGGTGACACCATTTCCGGCCATGCCTTCCGCGTATTTGGTCCATAGATTTCTGTTTTCCCAGTTGACCAGAAACAGCGTACTGCGATCTGCATCGAGAAAGCGGGATATCTGGGTCATAATCAGGGGAAACAGACGATCAATGTTGTGTTCGGCGCCGACATGCTTCCCGATGTCAATGAACTGGCGCAATTTGGCGTTTTCTTGTTCGAGCCGCTGTATTTCCTGTTCAGGATCGCTGAATTTCATAGAGATTCCTCCCATCTGACGGGGTATTCATAAGCAAATGCAGCATAAGCGATTCATGGGATACCATCAGCCTTTCACCACGGCAATGGGTTTAAGTCTCGCCACTTTTCGGGAAATTCCGGCGTTGTGGACGACATTCACGACCTCCGATACGTCCTTGTAGGCGTCGGGCATTTCTTCGGCCAGTGTGGATTTGCCGGTCCAGCGCACCAGAATACCTTTGTTTTCAAGCTCCCGGTGGATGGCTCTGCCCTTGCACGCTTTCTGGGCAGCGGTGCGGCTCAAACACCGGCCCGCACCGTGGCAGGTGGAGCCGAAAGTTTCGGACATGGCGCCATCGGCGCCGACCAGGACATAGGACGCGGTTCCCATATCGCCGGGAACGATGACAGGCTGCCCGGTATGGCGGTAGTCGTCGCAGAGAGACGGGTGACCGGCGGAAAAAGATCGGGTGGCGCCTTTTCGGTGAACGCAGACAGTACGGGGAGTTCCGTCAATATGGTGGGTTTCCTTCTTGGCGATGTTGTGGCAGACATCGTATATCAGCCGCAGCCCCAGATTTCGCGGGCCGATTCCCAGAATTTTTTCTATAATGCCGCGGCAATGGTGCATCAGAATCTGGCGGTTGGTCCAGGCGTAATTGGCCGCGCAGGCCATGGCCCTGAAATACATCATGCCCGCCTCCGATTGGATCATGGCGCATGCAAGCTGACGGTCCGGCAGGGTGAACCCCGGTTGTGGCCCCCGCTTCATCATGAGCGCCAGATGATCGTCGCAGACCTGGTATCCCAGCCCCCGAGAGCCGGAATGCAGCATCAGCGTCACCTGCCCCTCAAACAGACCAAAACTGCGGGCGATGTCGGTGTCGAATATCGTATCCACAACCCCCAGTTCCAGAAAATGGTTGCCGGATCCCAGGGTGCCGAGCTGTTTTTTGCCTCTGTCTAAGGCTTTATCGCTGACATCGGCGGGATCCGCGTCCGGAAGACAGCCGCCGTCTTCCGTGTGTTCAACGTCGCCGTCTTCTCCGAATCCCTGACGTACCGCCCACAGGCTGCCGGTTTTCAGCACCTGCCGCAGATCGGACGGTGACAACTTGACGGAGCCGGTGGAACCGATCCCGCAGGGAATGTGTTGATACAGCGCGTTCACCAGCGCCTCCAGACGGGGACGCACATCGGATTCCGTGAGCAGGGTTCCGGCCAGCCGGACGCCGCAGTTGATGTCGTAACCGACCCCGCCCGGAGAGATGATGCCGGTTTCCCAGTCGAACGCCGCCACCCCGCCGATGGGAAAGCCGTATCCCCAGTGCATGTCCGGCATGGCCAGGGAGGCTCCAAGAATGCCGGGAAGTTTGGCGACATTGACCACCTGTCTGAAAGCTTCCTGGCTGTCCGCGGATTTTAGCAGCTCGGAGCTGGCGTATATCCGGCCGGGTACACGCATGTCTCCGGTGAGGGGAATCTCCCAGCGATAGTCATCAAGGCGGTTCAGTGTGATTGTCATGGTAACGTTCCTTTTGAAAAAGAACACCCCCCCCAGTCCCCCTCAAGGGGAATATAAAAACCTGCATTCAGCACAGGGCGTTCTTTGTTGGAAATCACCTTACCGTGATTTTGTCATCGGATTCAACAAGAATATCGGTGATGGATAACAGCATCGTCAGGGCGGCTCACATATCGAAAATCACGACGGCGCGCCACCGACCATCCGGGGCTTGCGCCACCTGAATGCGATGGTAAGTAACGGCCTTTATTTCATGGCGCAGCGAGTGCGTTTCCGGACGATAGCTGTCGCCGCGGATCCGGGCGGCAAGGCGGAATCCGGACAAGTCCATCACGGTGATTTCAGAAACCAGCATGTCCTGACATGTCCAGAAATCCAGAAGCGCCCGCAGCCAGGAGACCATGAGGTCTTCCATATCCATGCCGGATACTTCCAGTGAATATTCAGCCGTCGGTGTTATGTCGGCGGTATCGGCGATCAGATCGTACAGGGCGCGGCCGGCGTTCTCGAAAAGCGCCGTCAGATCATCCCCGACGACTTCAATGCCGCAGTCCGCGGTATGATTGATAAGCTGGTAGAACGATGCGGCGTTATTCTTTTCCAAGTTGCTCCAGCTCCTGATCGAATTGTGATTTCAGGGCGTCATGTTCGGCCGTGACGGTTTCCAACTCATCGAAGAGCCGTTCAATGGCCTGCTGGGCGTCATGAATGCCCTGCGAAAGCTGAACGATCCGGACGCTGTCGCCCGACTGGCTGGCCTCCGTCATGGCGATTCCGGAATCCGTGACAATCTTTTCATGCCGTTCGATGGCGCTTTCGATGGTGGCAATCCGTTTTTCCATCGGCTTCAGGGCCTTGGAACGCCGGGTGACGATGTCCGAACGCAGTTGGCGGAGTTTTTTGGAGGATATCCGTTCCTGATTATCGCTGTCGGCAGGACGCTGCCTGCCTTCATCGGTTTCGTCCTCCCAGCCGCCGTGGTCTAAAAACCGCTGATATCCGCCGTCGAATACGGAAACCTCGTCACGGTTGAAAACGATCAGGCGCTCGGCCAGCGCATGCAGGAAAAGCTCGTTGTGCGTCACCATGATGACAGCGCCGTCGAAGCTGTCAATCGCTTCCAGAAGGGCGTCACAGGACTCCATATCCAGATGGTTGGTCGGCTCGTCCAGAAGCAGCAGGTTGACGGGGGTGACCAGAATCTTGCCCAGCATCACGCGGCTTTTTTCTCCGCCGGACAAGATCCCGATTTTTTTCAGGGCCGCGTCCCCTTCGAACATCATGGCCCCGCAGATGTTCCGGGCAAGCTGGCGATCCACATGCGGATGCGCGTAGAGGATTTCCTCTTCCACGGTGCGTGAGGCAATCAGCGTCTGGATATTGGTCTGCTCGAACACGCCGGAAACGACGGCGGGATTGTAGCTGATACTGCCGAGCTGCGGCGAAAGCGTACCCGCCAGCAGCTTGAGAAGCGTCGTCTTGCCTCTGCCGTTTCTGCCGATGATGCAGATCCGCTCGCCGGCCTGAATGGAAAAACTCAGGTTCCGGATCAGCGGCGCCTCGGAATCGTATCCGAATTGCAGATTTTCGGCGGCCAGCACCTGCTTGCCGGCGAATGGCTGCGTCTGAAACGAAAAATCCAACGTCTTGACTCTTTCCAGCTTCTCCTGCTGCGTCATTTTAGACAGCGTCTTGACGCGGGACTGCACCATGTTCGCCAGTCTGGCCTTGGCGCGGAAGCGCGTGATGAAGAGTTCGATTTCTTTGCGCCGTTTTTCGTCGTTCAGCCGGGTTTTCTCGAAAACCTCTTCATCCATGGCGATCTGCGCATAATATTTTTCGGTGTTTCCGGCGATTTTCCGCACCTTCCGGCGGTGGATGCCCACGGTGTGCGTGACCAGTTTGTCCATGAAACTCCGGTCGTGGGTGATCAGCATCACTTCATGAGGCCAGTTCAGAAGAAACCGCTCGATCCAGCGGATGGAGGTGATATCCAGGTAGTTGGTGGGTTCATCTAAAAGCAGCAGATCCGGCTCCGACACCAGCGCCTTCGCCAGGTTCAGCCGCACCTGGTATCCGCCGGAGAACGTGTCCGGCGGCTGCTGCATGTCCTCAACCGAAAATCCCAGCCCCGCCAGAATTTTTTCCGCCTTCCAGTAATGGTCTTTCTCGCTCTCGGAAAGCCCGGTCATGGCTTCTTCGAGTACGGTGGGTTTGGAAAAATCAATATGCTGCCGCACATATCCGATGCGGTAATTTTTGGGAATCAGAACGGTTCCGGAGTCCGGCGCTTCCATGCCCGCGATGATCCGGAACAAGGTGGTCTTGCCGTGGCCGTTTCGCCCGACCAGTCCGATGCGTTCCTTGGAATTGAGCTTGAAACTGATGCCGTCGAAAAGAACATGCTCTCCAAACCCCTTGGTGATATTTTCAATACCGATCATGACAAGGTTCCGTTGGCGCGGTGCGGTTCACCGGACGCCGGAAAGGACCACGCCGTCCGGTGACTTTCGATGAAATCGCAGATGGCGGCGATATCGTCGCGGTGAAAGACCGGTGTTTTGAGATCGCTCAGGGGCGCGTCCGTCACAACAGCCGCCAGCGTCGGATCTTCCAGAAAATGTGGTGACTGGCCGATCTGAAGGCGCACCACCTCTATCTTGGGCAGGTTTTCTTTTTTGAATCCTTCCACCAGAACCACATCCATACCCTGAAACCAGCCTATCAGAGACGCGGGATCGTCGTGGCTTGTGGATGCGATCAGAGCGACCGTACCGGGAGATGCGGCCATCACCATCTCCGAGCCGGCGGTCCGGTGACGGTCCGTGTCCGAGCCTGGACGATCCATCGAAAATCCGTGGGAGGTATGCTTGATGGTTCCCACGCGGCGTCCGCGGCGTTTGAGTTCCGGAATGAGTCTTTCGATCAGTGTTGTCTTGCCGGAATCGGAATATCCGACAAAGGTGATAACAGACGGCATAACGTATTTTCCTGTTCGCGCCTTGACACATCAAGGGGTTTTGCATAAAACGGTTCCATCGGATTGACAACAACCAGGATGGAACCCATATTACAATGACACATTTGCTGGACGTCAGACATCTGGTGAAAACCTACAAATATCTTACGGCCGTCGACGATGTCAGCTTCACGATCGCTTCCGGCATCTGTTTCGGGCTGCTGGGGCCTAACGGCGCCGGCAAGACGACCACCATCGAAATGCTGGAAGGCATCATTGCCCCGACGTCCGGCGACATCTATTACAAAGGCGCTCCCCGGTCGGGAAATTTCAGCGAAAACATCGGTATTCAGTTTCAGAATACCGCGCTGCTCTCGTTTTTGACGGTTCGGGAAACGCTCAGGACATTTCAGCGACTGTATCACAAGAGCGCGGATATTGACAGCCTTCTGACGGCCTGTAACTTGACGGACATCCAGCACCGCTACAACGACCGCATTTCGGGCGGTCAGCGTCAGCGCCTGCTGCTGGCGATCGCTCTGGTGAATCAGCCGGAGCTGCTCTTTCTGGACGAACCCTCGACCGGCATGGATCCGCAGGCCAGACACAATTTATGGGACATTATCACGAATTTCAGGGCGCAGGGCAACACCATTATCCTCACCACTCACTACATGGAAGAGGCGCAGACGTTGTGCGACGAGGTGGCGATCATGGACGGCGGCCGCATTATCACCTCGGGTTCCGTCAGCGATCTCATCAATCGCTACTGCCGGGATGAAACCACGGGAAACTATTGCGCCGAGGCCAATCTTGAGAGCGTGTTCATCAAGCTGACCGGACGGCAGCTTCGGGAGTAAAAAAAAGGAGACACAATGCCTTCACTGTTTGAAACGACAAAAATCAATGGGATGAAACTGAGAAACCGCTTCGTGCGGTCCGCGACCTATGAAGCGATGGCGGGAAACGACGGAACGGTCGAAGATCGTTTACTGGACCGAATGGCGGAACTGGCCCGCGGCAAGGTGGGGCTTATCATTACCGGCCATACCTATGTAACGGAAGAGGGACAGGCGGGGCCCCGGCAACTGGGAATCTATTCCGACGCGATGATGGACGGCCTGAAAAGGCTGACGTCGGCTGTCCACGAAAACGGAGGCGCCGTCGCTGTGCAATTGGCGCATGCGGGACAAAGGGGCATCGGAAAAAATGAATATGCGGCGCTCGGCCCGTCGGAACTGGTGGCCTCCGGCGTCAGAACAGCGTCTGCAATGACGGCGGATGACATCGAAAGAACGGTGACGGCCTTCGGCGAGGCCGCCGCCAGGGCCGTTAAAGCCGGTTTCGACGCTGTCCAGATTCATTCCGCCCACAGCTATCTGTTGAGCCAGTTTTTATCGCCGCATTACAATCAGAGACGTGATGAATACGGCGGCAGCCTCGAGAATCGAGCACGGCTGCTTCTGGAGGTTTATTCAGAAGTCAGACGGCGTGTCGGCGAGGCCTTTCCGGTCACGATCAAGATCAACTCCGAGGATTTTGTCGAGGGCGGTATGACCGTGGAAGAGATGATCGCGGTTTCCCGCATGCTCGAAGCCAGGGGCGTGGATGCCATCGAAATGAGCGGCGGCGTCTTTGAGTCCGGAAAGCTCATTCCATCCAGGGTGGGCACTTCAAAATCCAGAGACCGGGAGGTCTATTACCGGAAAGCCGCCGGAGCATTCAAGGCGCAAATCAAAACGCCGCTGATACTGGTGGGCGGTTTTCTGTCGTTCGATAGTGCGGAGGAGGTTGTGGCTTCAGGGCTTGCCGATTTTATCGCCCTTTCCCGCCCGCTCATACGGGAGCCGCATCTTGTCGAAAGGTGGGAAAGCGGGGACAGGGCAAAGGCGTCATGTATCTCCTGCAATAAATGTTTTTCGACGTTTTTCTCGAAGGAAGCATTGCACTGCGCCGCCAAAGAAGTGAAGGCAGGAGGATGATCCTGTTCTCTTTCATCGGACTTGCGAACTTATAGTACGCTGCTATATAATCCGGCAGGGCGAAGAATTGATTACAAAGCCGCCGTTAAGGTGATTTCCAACAAAGAACACTCTGTGCTGAAATGTAGGGTTTATATTCCCCCTTGAGGGGACCAGGGGGGTGTTCTTCTCCGAATGGTATATCTATGTTGAAAATCACCTAACAAACTTGATACTCTCGTAAAAAGTCGAATTTCAGACGGCTTTGTAAAAAGGCCGCAGGCAAGGCGCGCAAATCCTGAGGAGTGATGCGTACTTATGGTACGCCGCAACGACGAAGGATGCAGCGCAACGCAGCATCCGGACTTTTTACGAAGTCGTCAAACTTGATACCATCGTCGTGTAAGAAAGGTGTGGTTATATGAACAACGCTGTTACAGAAACAAACTTTCCGGGTCTGACGTTGCGTCAGCGGGGGAAGGTCAGGGATATTTACGATCTGGGTGAGACGCTGCTGATGGTGGCGACAGACCGGATTTCCGCATTCGATGTCATTATGCCGGATCCGGTGCCGGACAAGGGAAAGGTTCTGACGCAGATTTCCCTTTTCTGGTTCGATGTCATGAAAGATTTGACGCCCAACCATTTGATTTCAGGCGATGTAAACGCCTATCCGGATGTCTGCAAACCTTATGCGGAGATCCTTCGGGGCCGGAGCATGCTGGTGAAAAAGACCACCCCCCTGCCGGTGGAGTGCGTGGTGCGGGGATATTTATCGGGTTCCGGATGGAAATCTTATCAGCAGTCCCGCACGGTATGCGGCATTTCGCTGCCTGACGGGCTGGTGGAATCCGACAGGCTGCCGGAGCCGCTTTTTACCCCTTCCACCAAAGCGGAAATCGGACAACATGACGAAAACATCAGTTTCGACCAGACGGTTCGTCTGATCGGCAGGCCGCTGGCCGAAAAAGTTCGGGACCTGACGCTGGCTATTTATCGGAAAGGCGT
>JAJYBO010000220.1 GCA_021778975.1 Deltaproteobacteria bacterium | reverse complement strand
AAAAGCGCTCTGGAAGTGGCCGACTATGCCTACGTGATGGAGCGTGGCCGCATTGTCGCTGAGGGGATCCCGGATGAACTGTATCGGGATGAAAGGGTGCTGGCTGCTTATCTGGGGTGAGGTGCTGTCATGACGTCTTCCAATGACTGGACCATTGTGCTGATGGATGATGAAGCAGATATCCGCGAGGTGATGACGCTGATGCTTCAGGATGCCGGATATCAGATTTTTTCAGCACCGGATGGTCTGGCAGGTCTGGATCTGTGCCGCCGGGTATCTCCCCAAATTGTGATGACCGATATCCGGATGCCGGGTATGGATGGCATCCAGGTGTTGAAAGCGCTGAAAGAGCGTTTTCCTGAAATTGAAGTGATTGTCGCGACCGCCTATGGTGAAATGGAACTGGCCATTCAGGCGTTGCAACTGGACGCCTCCGATTTTATCACCAAACCCATCAGTGACAGCGCTCTTTTTCTGGCGCTCGATCGCGCCCGGCAGCGCTTTACATCCCGACGCCAGATTCAGGAATACACCCATCTTCTTGAACATGAAAACGCCAGAACCGCGCAGGAACTCTCGGCGGCTATCGCTTTTCAGAAGAACCTCATCGAAAATTCCATAGACGGTATTCTGGGATGTCAGGCCGATGGCCGAATCATCATCTTCAATCGTGCGCTGGAGAAGCTTCTGGGCCATGATCGGCGTCAGGTATTACATCGTCTGTATCTGAAAGACATCCTCGATCCTCAAGAATCCGGACGTTTTCATTCGTCTCTTGCCGCCGATACTTATGGCGGTCAACATCACCTGTACCTCTATGAAACCGCACTGATTGGCCATGACGGACATTCCATTCCGGTGCAGATTTCGGCGACGGTTCTCAAGGAGGATGGAGTTGACAGTGGTCTGGTGTGTTTTGTCAGAGACCTGAGAGAACTGCGGCGGCTGGAGCAGGAAATGCTGGATCAAGCGCGAGTGCTGCATCAGGACAAGATGATCTCTCTGGGCAGGCTGGCGGCCAGTGTCGTTCACGAGATCAACAATCCGCTGGCCGGCGTATTGAATTATATGGGACTGATGCGGCGTATTCTGGAAAAGGGCGCCCTGTCGGTTGACCGCCAGAATAAATTCAAGGAATATCTGGAGCTTGTCGAAAGTGAAACCCGGCGCTGTTCCCGGATTGTATCCGGCCTTCTGACATTTTCCCGAAAATCGTCGCCGTCGGTGGAAGCCGTTCAGATCGAAGACCTGGTAAATCGCTGTATGCTGCTCAGCCGGCACAAACTCGATCTGCATCATATCACATCCGAGGTATCCGTCGCGGCGCGCCTGCCGGCGGTCAAGGGCGATATCAACCAGTTGCAGCAATGTCTCATCAACATCATTTTCAACGCCATGGACGCCATGCCAGATGGCGGTAGCCTGAAAATACAGGTGGATTTGGATACGTCCGACCGTTTTGTCAATATAGCGGTAAGCGACACGGGAATCGGTATTGCGCCTGCCGATCTACCGCATATTTTCGAACCGTTTTACACGACCAAAAAAGAAGGTTACGGTGTCGGACTGGGGCTTTCGACCGTCTATGGTATTATCGAAAAACACGGCGGAACGGTACAGGTGGAGAACCAGGCCGGAAGCGGTGCGACGTTTACGGTGCGGCTTCCGGTGGTGGATGTCAACGCTATCGTTAAGCGAATCCCATTATAGACGGAACCAGAGCCAAAACCGGATAGCCCCTAAAAAAGGCCATTAATGATGCGTTTTAAACGAATGTGGGCGATTTTCATGGCGCGAAACCTGGAATATTTCAGGGATCGCGCCGCGTTTGGCTGGAATTTTCTCTTCCCATTTCTGATTGTGGCGGGTTTCGGCATTGTCTTTGGCGGAAAATCCTTTTCGGAATACAAGGTCGGCGTCTTCCCCGTAGAAAATCCACGCATTGGCGTACACCAACCGCTTCAAATTCCCGCTGGCTTCCAGTCTTCCCAATACCTTGAATTTGTGGGTGTAAAATCCCTCGCGGCCGGTCTCACGCTTTTGAAGCATCATGACATCGAAATGCTGATCCAGCAGGGCGCGCCGCCGTATGCGTACTGGATCAACACGTCTTCCCCTCAAGGTTATGTTTTGGAGAAGATTCTTCTAAGCTCGATACCGTCTTCGGGCGCCGACCGTTTTTTCCGGAAGCAGGTGGTTCACGGCAGGGAGATTCGCTACATTGACTGGTTGTTTCCCGGAATTCTTGGCATGAACATGATGTTCAGCGCGCTGTGGGGTGTGGGATACGTCGTGGTGCGGTACCGGAAAAACGGCGTGCTGAAACGCCTGAAGGCGACCCCTCTGACCGCATTTGAATATATGGCCGCGCAGATGCTGTCGCGCATATTTCTTCTGATGTTCACGCTGGTGGTGGTCTGGATTGGGTGCGACATGATGTTTTCGTTTCATGTCGAAGGCTCGTATCTCAATCTGGCGATCGTATTTTTCACAGGATGCCTCAGCCTGACATCCGTCGGTCTGGTGCTGGCGTCACGCGGCGTCAGCGAGGAATTCACCAGCGGCGTCCTCAATTTCATATCCTGGCCCATGATGTTTCTGTCTCAAGTCTGGTTTTCTCTGGAAGGCGCGCCCCGGTGGGTGCGGTGGGTGGCGGACATGTTTCCCCTGACCCATCTTCTGGTCGCTGTGCGAAAGATCATGAACGACGGCGCCACGCTTACCGATGTCATGCCGGAAGTATTCATTCTTTTGGTCATGACGGCGGTCTGCATGGCGGCGGGCGCCATTTTGTTTTCCTGGAACGATTGATATCCCCGCTTCACTCTGATTGCATCTTTGCAATATTTTTTTATTCTTCCGACTCTTCTTTATTTTTCAATGCCGATTCGAGCCTGAACTCCCTGATCGTAATAATGCTTGACGCACTTCATTTCGGTGACCAGATCCGCTTTTTCAATAAGTTCGGGAGCGGCCCCCCGTCCGGTGATGACAAGTTCTACTGTTTTGGGTTTGATAGCAACCAGTTTCAGGATATCTTCCACCGAAAAAAGGCCGCACATTGCCGCGACATTGGCTTCCTCCAAAACCACTACCGAATGCCGCTCCGCCATCAAAACCGCTCTGACGCTTTCAAGCCCTTTCTGGGCGGCTTCGATATCTTCAGGAGAAGGCTTTCCCTTAATGAATCGGCCGAGGCCGAACTGTTCGATGGTGATTAAATCTGAAAAACGCTGCAATGCCTTTATTTCACTGTAATCACCCATTTTGATGAACTGCGCGATATACACCCGAAGACCTGCACCCGCGGCTCGCAGAGAAAGCCCCAGCGCTGCCGTGGTTTTGCCTTTTCCATCTCCGGTATAAACCTGAACATAACCTTTCATATAGAAATCCTGTGCATGTAACGCCGATGATATATACTGCAAACGGTTTAACATATACTCCAAGCGGTTGTAAGCTGCGTTTTCCTCAAGCTTCCTATAATTCTATCCGTGTTCCCAACAACTTTAAAAATCCGGCGATCCACGCCGGATGTGCAGGCCATGCCGGAGCGGTGACAAGGTTGCCGTCTGTGAACGCTTGATCCACAGGAATTTCCATATAGTGTCCGCCAGCCATCGTGATGTCCGGCCCGACCGCTGGATACGCCGTGCATTTTCGATCTTTCAGAACCCCGGCGGCAACCAGAATCTGTGGTCCATGACAGATGGCGGCGATGGGCTTGCCGGCTTCGGCGAAATGGCGCGCGATTGCAATGACTTTCGGATTCAGACGGATATATTCCGGCGCTCTGCCGCCAGGAATTACCAGCGCATCGTAAGTTTCGACGGCAATTGTATCAAAATCCGCGTTCAGCGTAAAATTGTGGCCGGGTTTTTCGCTGTAGGTTTGATCGCCTTCAAAATCATGGATGGCGGTGCGAATCTGCTCTCCGGATTTTTTACCGGGGCAGACAGCATGAACCGCATGTCCTGTCATGAGCAGCGCCTGAAACGGCACCATTATTTCGTAATCTTCGACAAAATCTCCTGCAAGCAACAAAATTTTTTGGGCGCCCATGTGTCAAACCTCCTGTATTGGGGTGTAGAGTTGGGATATTAGCCATTTTCGGCGCAATCCGTCGGAAATGACCGACGCCTCCATATATACAAACATTGGTGTACTTATCAACCAATATTTCCCATAAGATCAACGGGAAAAGTTTTTTTAACGGCCCGATATCAAAATCCTCTTGACAAGCCAATTAAACAATGAAATAAAATCTCCCTAACGTCCGGTCGGTAGATTTTGAAAATTCCATTGAATACGGAAAAACCGCATCGGTTTCACATTGGGAGTTTTCAGTCCATGAGCCACATGAAAGCGACAATCCGATCGGTTTCGGTCGAGCTGTTTTTCAAAAAAGGGTATTTCGCCACCAGCATCAGCGATATCGCCAATGGATGCGGCATTCAGAAAGCCAGTATCTATCATCATTACGCCAGTAAGGAAGATTTGTTGTTTAGCATTCTCAAAGGCACCATGGACGATCTGACGGACTGCCTCAAAACCAGTCTGGCAGGTTCCGATGATGTGGAACAACAGATGCGCGCCGCCGTGAGAAGTCATGTACGTTTTCACCTGGAACGTCAGAAAGAAACGTTTATTGCCAATAGCGAGCTTCGCGGTCTGACGTCCGAACACCATAAAATCATCGTGCAGAAACGGAGTGAATATGAACGTGTTTTCCAGAATCTCATCCAGGAAGGCGGCGAAAAGGGTGTCTTTGCCGAAGGGGATGTCAAGATTCTTTCCTATGCGATTCTGACGCTGTGTACGGCGGGCGCTACATGGTTCAAACCCGATGGACGGCTTTCCATAGATGAGATTGCCGCCATTTATGATGGGTTCATCATCAGCGGTCTGAAGCAGAGTGCATGACATGCGTCGTTGCATGAAATATCGAACTTTACCATATGAATGTTTTCGAGAAAAAAGGAGGCGGCATTGGATTTCGATTTAACCAAAGAACAGGAAATGATCCGGAAAGAAGTCCGGAAATTCGCTCAGAGTGAAATTGCTCCGGTAGCCATGGAACTGGATGAAAAAGAAGAGTTTTCCACAGAGCTGACCCGGAAAATGGGCGA
>JAJYBO010000219.1 GCA_021778975.1 Deltaproteobacteria bacterium | reverse complement strand
CGAATCCGATTTTCATGCGGTGCCTGCAATCATGGCCTGTTTGACGGCGGCGGATTCCCAGCCTGCCATCATTTTTATTGCCGTCAATGGAATCCGCCAGCGCCATCGGAGAAATGCCAGCAGGGATGCCACGATCAGCCGATGGACAAATTGGAGATTCTTTTGAGGTGTTTCGCGGGTATAACCATTTTCTTCAACAATCACATGGGCATAATTAAATATCCATCTGTCCGGAACCGTTCCCAACGTTTTTCTGAACATGTCGTTGGTTTCCTTGTGTACGGCCCGCCGGGATCCCAATGTTTTGTTTTCCGGATACATTCGTGACCCGGCCAGACATTGGGGAATGCGGTGAAAATCACATAATTTCCCCAGTCTGAGCCAATATTCATAATCCATACAATACATCAGGTTCGTGTTCAGCAGCCCCGCCCGCTCCACAATGCGTCTTCGAAAAAACACTGCCGGTTGAGACAGGTAGCAAACGTCTTTCAGTCGCTCATAGTTCCAGTCTTCCGTGTAGTAGGACTCCAGCACCATATCATTTGCGTCAATATGCACAGCGTCTCCATAAACCACATCAACATCCGGATGCGCCTCAAAAAATGCTTTCACGGTCGTCAGCGCTCCAGGACAATAGATATCATCGGAATTCAGCCAGCCAATGATATCTCCACTTGTGGCGCGAATGCCTTTATTGACAGCATCCGTTTGACCGTTATCCTTTTCGGAAACAAATCGCAATTGTCCGATATAGGGCTTTACGACCTCAGGTGTTTCGTCCTTACTACCGCCGTCCATGATGACGTATTCAATATCTGAAAGCCCCTGATCGAGTACGCTCCGAATCGTCCTTTCAATATAGCTTCCCTGATTGAATGATGGGGTGATGACCGAAAAAGACAGCGCCATAGTTTTATATCCTCAGTTTTTCACAATATTCTCAATCTTCAGCGTAATCAGGCCGATGCCCAGTTTTCGGGAATCACCGCTCTGATTCAACTCCGATGGGCTTGCCGGTTTGGGAGGAATGATCTCGATGGTATCAGAGGGGGTTTTAAGGTTGAATGTCAGGTTATAGGTGGCGCTTTCTGGTTTGGCGACAAAACTTTGTTCCGTATCGCCTGCCCGCACAATGACGTTTCCACCAATATTGGAAGCAAAAGCAATTGCATCCAGCGTCAGGAGAAACTGGGTGGGCAGCGGTTCTTTGAAACGGATTTTAGCGGTAGGACTCAGGTTGGCATCTGTCCAGCGCCCCCAGCTTTCTGGCGTGGAGATACCTGAAACATCCGCAACGAAATTCGGATAACCGGGCCGCCGAAAATCAATTCCTTCCGCCAGCGTTGCATCGTAGGACGGGGTGGATGGATTCGTGTTTTCTGAGACTTGTGGTTTTGGTGCAACCGCGGGCGCTGTTGTTACAGCCGCTGGTTTCTCTTGAGGCGCCGGTTTGTCTCCACAACCGGTAACCATCAGGGCCGTTGCCGCCATCACAACGATAGAAAATGAGATATTGCGTAACTTGTTCATTTAAGACTCCTCGTTTATATACTTTAGACGGTTACAATTTGCGTTTATTATCCCCCGCTCCTTTCCGAAAATATATCTTCGTGGGTGGGAGCAGCGAAGATCGCCATGCTTGTTTACGAGATCATTGATACTTAGGTATAACAATTTTAATAACTATTACCAATGGTTATTTCTTGTTTGGTGCGGTATTCCCTCCTGCATTCAAGTTTCATCACATGGAGGAACGGAATCGTGATGGATAGATAACCGTTGCGTTCAAACCGGTTCATGAACCGGCCAAAACACCACCCGCCGCTGATCGTCCAGCAACAGGCAGCGATGACATCGCAGCCCAAGATTTCGAGAATCCGATCCCATCTTTGCTTTTTCAGGACAAAATGTATATTTTACCTCAAAGGACAACTCACCGCCACATTCCAGTACAGGAATACGGATCGTCATTTCTTCACCTCGATTGATCTTCCATTGCTGAGGTCTCCCGGAGTTGGATTTCATCCGAAATGTGGTATAGGCGTGAGGCGCCCAGGCGGGCAATTCGATCGTCAATTCAACACTGCGAGGGGATGTTCCCGGCGCTGTCGTAATGCTGAATTCTCTACCGGTCCACAAATCGGCGAAAACGCCGTTGATTCCATTTTTGTAAAGAGGCGTTTTTTGCAATGTCTGATGAAAGTAGGCCAGGTATTGTTCTATCATGGATTCGGACGTGAAAGACTTCAAACGCTTCCGGCCATTTTCTATCAGAGCTGTCCGGACTTTTGTATCAAGCATCAACATCTCGATACACTTCAAGATTTCTTCCGGCTTGCGTGGATCGAAATAAAGCGCAGCATCACCGGCAACTTCGGGAAGACTGGAGGCGCGGCTGCACAAAACCGGCTTGTCGAAATTCATCGCTTCCAGAACAGGAATTCCAAATCCTTCAAAAAGCGATGGGAAAATCAGACATGAGCAGCCATCCCATACCGCCGACAGATCATCTTCGGACAGATACCCCAAAAAATGAACATGCGGCTCAATTCCCATCCGTTCGATATGCGCCCTGAGTTTCTGCTGTTCCCCGGTAAGCGCGCCTGTAAACACCAAATCCAGCGGCTGGGCGGGATGGCGGGAGTGGTACATGCCATAAGCCGTCAGAAGCATCCGATGATTTTTATGCGGCCAGAAATTGGCTGGATAAAACATGTAAGGACAGCGCGAAATTCCCAATCGCTCCAGCGTGCTGTGATTCACATCTGGATTCAGCCGGTTTAATCGGCCTTGAATGCAGTTGTGAATCACGCAGGTTTTTTCAGGCGGAAGCGACAGCGCCTGAATGGCGGATTGTTGGGTATATTCAGAAACGCACACGATGGCATCCGCTTTTCGAGAAGCTTCCTGCATAAAGGCATGCCGGTGCTGAACTTCATGTGGCGAAAAAAAGTGCGGAAATTCACGAAACTGTAAATCATGAATGACGGAGACAACAGGAATTCCGGGTTCTGCCAGCACTGGATCGGTAAATGGACAAAACAATAAATCCACTTCTCGTTTTCTGAGAGAATGAGATTGAAAGAATTTATGATATAACTGAACCATCAGAAGCCTCATGTTTTGAAAACGGTCAGGCCAGTGACCTCCTTCTTGAACGGTTACTTCGGGACGACGTTCCCTGTGAATTACACACAACCGTTTCATAACCGGAGAATCCAGAATACCAAGTTCTTTGTGATTCCAGGATGCGGTTAAAATCAAGAATCTGTCACCGGTTGCCAACCGCTGAAACCCTCTCAGAAGCTCCATAATCAACGGTTTTGCGCCGCCGTTTTCCCCCCATGGTACGGAGGGCGTCATATCAACCGCGATCAGCGCCATCGGGAGTTTCTCCATGTGCAATCGTATTGTCCAGAGGCTTGACGCCGATCAGCCGCATCCGGCGAGCGGCTCTCAGCACGGATGTATTCTCCAGAGCGTGATATGTTTGTTCCATCGTATCAAATTTTTGGCTTATTGTATCGAGACAACGTTCCAGATACTGAATCCGTTCGAGTCGCGCATTGCGATCCGCCTCTGAGGTCTCAAGCCATGAAGTCAGTTGTATTATTTGCCCCAGCCTTGCTTTTCTGTCGGCTTCAGATAGTGTCAACTGATGCGTCAAAGCCTGAATCTGTTCTAATCGTTTTTCTCTGTCGAGGTTACTTTCTTTCAGCAGTGTTGTCAAATTCTGTACCTGAAGCTGCCGCTCGCTCTCGATTTGCGTCAACCGCGCTTCCAGTTGATTGATGGCATCCAGCCTTGCTTTTCTGTCGGCTTCAGATAGTGTCAACTGATGCGTCAAAGCCTGAATCTGTTCTAATCGTTTTTCTCTGTCGAGGTTATTTTCTTTCAGCAGTGTTGTCAAATTCTGTACCTGAAGCTGTCGCTCGCTCTCGACTTCCTCCAGGCGTTCACCAATCTTTTCGAGAGCTTTCAATCTGGCCTGTCTATCAGCTTCCGATTCCGTCAACTGACGCGTCAGATCCTCTATCTGCTCCAATCGCTTTCGACGGTCCAATTCAGACTCTTTCAGCAATGATTCAAGATGAAAGATATCATTTTGTTTCTTGATAATTCCCCACTCTTTTGCCACCAGCGTCTTTCTTGCCGCATCGAGCCTGATATCAACGGACGAAGAATATATGGGGCTGACATTATATCCCAGCTTACCAACAGATCGCTTGAAATCTTCGATGATCTTATCTGAAATCTCGATGGGTTTTCCACCATCCGGAATATCGGTAAACTGGCCGTGGTCAAACAGAGTGATCTCCTCTTCAATAATGGCTTCGGCTTCTTTGAAATAGTCATCCAGTCGAGTTTGGGTCTTCTGATCGGGATGATTTCTGAATCCGCCGAGTAGCGCATCCACGGTCATCAATCCAGCATACCTGAAAAAACGTCGCCATAACTCGAGATCACCGGCAAGCTCATAGTTATGGTTGATATATCCGCCGGCTTTTTCCCACAACGATCTGCGCCAGAAAACGCTTTCCTGTTGAATGGTAGGGTCCCGGTATATCCGGCTCAAATACATATTTCTGGACCACAGAGGAATTGCGGGATAAATATCACGGAGATTTCCATACGCATCCCAATTTGAAGGCCTGCCCATGATCCACTCGATATCGTTGTGCTTCAAAAAGACATATGCTGCAGAAAACAGAGCATCGGGATGGTATTTATCATCCGAATTCAACCACGCCATGATTTCTCCGCTGCTTCTTTTGAACCCTGTGTTCAGTGCCTGGTAATGACCGCCATCGGATTCACTTTGCCAGTATATCAGATATTTTTCATATTTTCGGATAATTTCAGGTGAATTGTCGGTGCTTCCACCATCCATCACGATATATTCGAGATTCGGATAGTTCTGACTCAATACAGAATCAATACATTCTTCAAGATACCGCCCCTGATTGAGAGATGGCGTTACAATGGTAATCCGTGGCAATCCACGCTGAATGATATTGAATGGCATTCGATCCTGAAATCCGAAATGCCGGTCTTTCATGACCATTCTTACTTTCTGGAATAAATCTGGATCGCCCTTGTGTATAAAATTTCCCGAGATTTCTCTCTTTAAAACCTGCATCACGGTATGTTTCACCGTCTCTGGCTCAATTCGTTTGATACATGGCGCATCTTCAAAAATACAATGCTCCCATCGGCAATAAAAACATGG
>JAJYBO010000218.1 GCA_021778975.1 Deltaproteobacteria bacterium | reverse complement strand
TTTCATTAAAAATGTCTATATCCCGGATCTGCTGGCCGTGGCGTCCTTTTACAAAGACTGGGGCGGCATCGGCGGCACCACCAATTTCATGGCCTGGGGAGAATTTCCAGGCTCCGAAAAAGAACCTGAAAGCCTGTTCATGCCCAGAGGCCTCATCAACAAACGCGATCTGGCGAAAGTGGGCATGGCCGATCAGGAAAAAGTTGCGGAACATCTGGCAAGGGCCTGGTATGAAGGCAATAAGGCCGAACATCCGTTCAAGGGCGAAACCAAACCCCAGAGCGGTGAATACAAGACCAGCGGTAAGTATTCATGGATCAAGGCGCCGCGCTATGACGGAGAACCCTGTGAAGTCGGTCCTCTGTCCAGAGTGCTGGTGGCATACGCCAAAGGACATGCCAGCATCAAGCCGCTTGTGGACAGCACCCTGAAAAAACTGGATGTTCCCGCAACGGCATTGTTCTCGACACTGGGCAGAACAGCCGCCAGAGGGCTTGAAACCGTCGCCATCGGCGATGCCATGGAAGGCTGGATTGGGGAGCTGGTCGAGAACATCAAGGCTGGCGATACCAAAACCTACCAGAAATGGGATATGCCGGACAAAGGCATGGGCTTTGGCCTGAATGACGTCCCCAGAGGCTCTCTTGGTCATTGGGTGGAAATTGAAAACAAGAAAATCAAGAACTACCAGTATGTGGTGCCATCCACATGGAATTTCGGCCCCAGAGATGAAAAGAATAAACGAGGCCCCGTGGAAGAATCACTGATCGGCACCCCGATTGCCGACCCCAAACATCCGCTGGAAGTTTTAAGAACGGTGCATTCATTCGATCCCTGTATCGCATGCGCTGTTCATGTCATTGATCCGGAATCTAATCAGGTGTACAAAGTCCGCGTGGCTTAATGAATCATGATGCCTTCCGCCGACGTTTAAACTGGACGTCGGCGGAATTCGTGTCAGAAACCGCCGCATGCGCCGGTTCACTGTTTCGGACAAAATCCAGAAACAGTTGATGGTGCTTCTGAATTCCCAGCGAATTCCGGAAAATCATATAGACGTTGCGTTCTATATTCCAGTCCTGCACCTGAACTTCTTTCAATAATCCCAGACGCAGCTCCCGCCTGACCGTATGAACGGACAGCACGGAAACGCCCATCCCGGCCATCACGGCTTCTTTGACAGCTTCCGCGCCGCCCATTTCAGCGATAATGTGAAACTGGTTCAGGTTTATATCTTCATGCGCCATCAGATAGTTTGCCATGATTTCTCGGGTGGCGGACCCTTTTTCTCTCAGTACGAAGGGGGTTTTCAGCAACTCTTTCATGGAAATGCCCGGTACGTCCGCCCACGGATGATCCGGAGGAACGACCAGTATCAGCCTGTCCTGCCAGAGAGGTTCACTGTGGAGTTTTTTGTTCTGCGGCATTTTTCCGATAAAACCAATTTCACTCTGCTGTTCCAGCACCATTTCGATCACATCGTCACTGTTGGCGGAACGAACGTAAGTTTGAATTTCCGGATACTGTTTTCGGAACAGATGCAGCACCTGCGGAAGGATATAGGCCGCCGGCAGCGTGCTGGCGCTGATCTGAACAGCGCCTGAAGAGGTGTTCTGAAGCCTGGCCATGCGTTCTTTGACATCTTCTCTGAGAAACAGCACTTTGCGGGCGAAGTCGTACAGAAGTTTTCCTTCCGGCGTCAGAGAAACCCCTGCCCCTTCCCGGTTCACCAGTCGAACGCCTGTCGCATCTTCAAGGTTCTTGATATGTTTGCTCAAGGATGGTTGGGTTAGCAGCATCTTTCTGGCGGCGCGGCTGAAATTTTTTTCCGCCACCAGATGAATGAGGCATTCGAGCTGCTGAATCGTAATATTTTTAAAGGTATCGTAAGCCATAACCGCCTAACTTAAAACTTCCAACCTCCGCCGAACGCAGTCCAGCACATCCGCAATGGGAACATCGGTACGGATTCCCGGGCAGGATCCCGCCATGATTTTCCAGTTTTCGGGATCTTTCAGCACATTTGGAATAAACGGCCAGGCCCTGCACATCCGGGGCTTGACGGGATGAATGGTGCAGCGTTTATCTTTCCAGAAAAAGCAGTATCCACTGTCCGCCTGCCCCAGCACATATCGGGAGCCGGAACGCCGACAATAGCGCCGGACGAATGTATCCGCATCCGTGTGAATGAAACCGGCAATGGCCCGGATATCCGCCTCGGAAACATAGGTGCCGCCAAACCCGTTACAGCACTCACCGCATTGCTGACAGACGAAAATATTTTCGGAAGCTGTATGATTACAGGACATGACGTGTTTCCATAGCCCTTTTCAGTGTAACCTGATCAATATATTTCAAATCGCCGCCGATGGGGACGCCGGATGCGATGCGGGTGATTTTCAATGGAAATTTTCCGAGCAGCCCCGACAGATAAGACGCCGTGGTCTCCCCTTCGACATGGGTGCCGGTGGCCAGAATAACTTCCTGAATGACGCCTTCCGATACCCGCGCGATCAGTTCCTGAATACGGAGTGCATCCGGACCAACACCGTCCATCGGCGACAACGCCCCCTGAAGCACATGATATTTGCCATGATAGGCGCCCGATTTTTCGATGGACACCATATCGGCAGGCTGTTCCACCACGCACAGTAGATGCTCGTCCCGGGAAGGATCGCTGCATACGGCGCACAAGTCGGACTCGCTCAGGGAAAAACAGACCGAACAGAGCCTGACCCTGTCCTTGAGGTCTTCAATGCTGCGAGCAAGTTGCTCTGCATCGCTGCGGGAAGATCGCAGAATATACATGGCCAGGCGCTCCGCGGTTTTTTCGCCGATGCCCGGCAGCTTGCTGAACTGCCGGATGGCCTGGCGAATTGATGCCGGGTAATGGTTCATGAGACTACATCAACCCCGGAATACTCAACCCGCCGGTAAGTTTACTCATTTCACCGGAAACCATTTCCTGGGACCGGGTCAGCGCATCATTGACAGCGGCCAACAACAGATCCTGAAGCATTTCGACATCTTCCGGATCCACCACTTCTTTTTCGATCTGAATGGACAATACCTGCTGCTTGCCATTGGCCACCACCTTGATCATGCCGCCGCCGGATGAAGCCTCGACGGTTTTCTCCGCAAGCTCCTCCTGAAGTTTCAGCATCTTGGACTGAAGCTTCTGCGCCTGTTTCATCATGTTTCCCATATTCCCCATTTGTTTCATCACGACTGTTTCTCCTTGGCGATAGTTATTTCAACGACGGTTCCACCAAATATTTCGATGACATCTGACACCAGAGGATGGTTGAGGGCTTCCTGACGGATATACTGAGCCTGCCGAACCTTAACCTGGTTTTCTGGAACCGTTTTTTTTTCCGTTTCGATCTGCAATCGAACGGGCTTTTCAAAAAATTGTTCTATGGTGGATTTCAGAAGCGCGGCGTTCTTGGCCTGACGGACCCGGCTCAAATAAAATTCATTTTCCGGAAAATACATGACCAGAACGCCATTTTCCGCAACAGACAATCTGCTGGACTTGGATATCACGGGCGCCAGCGCCGGGGATGTCTCCGATATTTTTTCTACAATACGTTGCAGCACCAACTGCAACGCCTCATCGGATGTCAATGTATTCACCTGCAACAGCGGCAAGGGGTTATTTTCCGAGAGAGATTCTGAAACGGCCTCCGAACGGGGTTTAAATTCACGAGAAATCGCTTCGGCAGAAGGCGGAGATATTGCCTGCGGCGGCTCGGACGCCTGCTCCGTCTGAGGGGTAATCTGACGAAGTCCTCCGCCGGCGATTTCTCTCCGAAGCGTATCCAGCCTGTTCATGAGGTCTTCGATAGGCAGAGCCGGCCGTGTCTGGATAATTCTGAAAAAAATGATTTCAAGCGCGAACCTGGGAATCGCCGTATATCGCATGGCGGCTTCTTCCGCGAAAAGCATGTCGAATATATGGTGCAGGGACGCCTGGGAAACAGAGGCTGTCTGCTGTCGCAGCATATCTATTTCAATATCCGGCAAATCCACCAGAGAACGGCCTTTTTCCCCCAATTTGAGCATGAGCAGGTTTCGGAAATGCTCCACCATGGAAAAATAGAGTCGTTTCAAATCCACGCCGTTTTCGTAGCCGGTCTCAAGAAGACCCAGTACGGCCAGGACATCGCCGGTCAGTATGGCCTGAGATATGTCATAGATATATTGTCGGTCAATAACCCCCAGAAGATTCAGGATGAGATCGTGCGTGATCTTCCCATCTGAAAACGATATGACCTGATCTAAAAGACTGAGGGCGTCCCTCATGCTGCCGCCAGCTTCTTGAGCCACAATTCGAAGACTTTCCGGCGTGATATCCACATGTTCCTGAACACAGAGCGCCAAAAGATGATCTATGATGGACTGCGTGTCAATCCGACGCAGATCATGGCGCTGGCATCGGGAAAGAATGGTCAGGGGAATTTTCTGCGGCTCTGTGGTGGCGAACAGAAACAGAACATGGGCGGGTGGCTCTTCGAGAGTTTTCAGCAGCGCATTGAACGCGGCTGTCGTGAGCATGTGAACTTCGTCAATGATGTAGATTTTATACCGGCTGTGCGACGGCATGTAGCGGACATTGTCTCTGAGTTCGCGGACCTGATCAACACTGTTGTTGGAAGCCCCGTCAATTTCAAAGACATCAACGGCCTGACCCGATGTGATTTCCTGGCAGGAACGGCAGACGTTGCAAGGCGTCGGGGTCGGTCCCTGTTCACAATTCAGAGCTTTGGCCAAAATTCGGGCGATGGTGGTTTTGCCGGTGCCCCTGGGGCCGGTAAACAAAATGGCGTGCGCCACCCGCCCTGAAGATATGGCATGGCATAAGGTTTGGGTGACATGCGCCTGTTGTACGACATCAGAAAATGTCTGAGGCCGATATTTTCGGGCAAGAACCAGATAGGACATTCAGGTATCCTGGATCAACCGTGACAAGCTTTCAAAAAATCAACGACAGGGCCAGAGGCTGAACGCTCGGAACAGCCATTGACCACACAACAGGCACCGGAAAATCTATTGTCAGTGGGAAATATATCACGCCGGAATGGGGATTGGGAATGGAAACGAATCTGGCGGAGAGAGAGGGATTTGAACCCTCGGCGCCGGTTTTGCCAGCGCACACGATTTCCAGTCGTGCTCCTTCAGCCGCTCGGACATCTCTCCAGAATCAAACAGGGGGATCATCATTCAGGCCCACATCCATGGCGGAGAGGGTGGGATTTGAACCCA
>JAJYBO010000017.1 GCA_021778975.1 Deltaproteobacteria bacterium | reverse complement strand
GCCCTCGTAAAAAGTCGAATTTCGGACGGCTTTGTAAAAAGTTCGCAGGCAAGGCGCGCAAATCCTTAGGAGTGAGGCGTACTTATGGTACGCCTCAACGACGAAGGATGCAGCGAAACGCAGCATACGGACTTTTTACGAAGCCGTCAAAATTGACTTTAGAATGTGGCTGCATAGTGTGGTTTGAGTGACTTCTCAAAAAGCATGAGCGCCATTATCGGTAATTGTTTTTTTCGATTCAGCGTTTGCACACTGTTTATGGATTACAACGGCAACATGCAATTTATCTGACATATGACTTATGAACCATATTCAGCAATCCATTGTTCATCTCCGGCTGTTTTACATAAATCTTAAACAATATCAAAGTAATCTATCATTTTCAGATGATGCTGTACTCCTTTTGCAGATGATCTTTAAGGAAAATCTGTTGACAAGAAAAAAATCAAAGGTTAGAGAAACACTCTGTTGCAATTATAAAGGATATTGTAAAAAGGCCGGTATCTTTGGTTTCGTGTGGTTATCTGTCATTTTTCTGAAGGTGCGCTGGCTGTTCGCCATTCAGACAGGGTTCGCGCGGTTTGATTCCTGGCCTTTCGTCTTTCTGCCTGTGGGTTGGCGTTTTTGCGAACCCGTCATTATGAATCCAAACGTCACTGACGTTCAATAATGAAACGTATAGGAGAAACAAATCATGTCGAACGGAAATTCTGTTGTCGGTTCCGTGTTGGTGGTCGGCGGTGGCATCGCGGGGATGCGATCCGCCCTGGATCTGGCCAATTCGGGCTATTATGTGTATCTTCTTGAAAAATCTCCATCCATTGGCGGGGTTATGTCTCAACTGGACAAGACCTTCCCCACCAATGACTGCGCTATGTGAATTATTTCTCCCGTACTGGTCGAGGTCGGCCGGCATCTAAACATAGAATTGATCACATATGCAGACTTGGAATCGGTTGAAGGAAAACCTGGCAAATTCAAGGTCAAGGTCCGCAAGCGCGCCCGAAGTATTAAAATGGATTTGTGTACCGGATGCGGGGCCTGCGTTGAAAACTGCCCGGTCGTGTGCCAAACCGTCTCACCCCCGTCTTCAGCCGCATGATTCCATTTCTGCCGGAAATTACCACTTTAATGATATTACTCGGATACAATACATGATCCAAAGGATTTCAGTCTTATGGAGCCTACCATTCAAGTTGATTTGAAAAAAATCGATGACATCATCGCCCGTTATCACGGGAATAAAGAAGCCCTGCTCATGATCATGCAGGACATCAGCGACATATACAGTCATGTACCCCCTGCGATTATCCCGATTCTGGTTGACCGGCTCGGTGTCAAAAAAAGTTTGATCTACAGTGTGGCCACGTTTTACAAAACCATCAGCCTCGAACCAAGGGGCAAGTACATTGTCAGTGTGTGTACGGGCACCGCCTGTCACGTCCGCGGTGCGGAAAAAATTACCGAAACGTTACAGCAAAAACTGGGAATTTCTGAAGGACAGACCACCTCGGACGGGCTTTTTACCCTGAAAGCGGTGCGATGTATCGGCTGCTGCGCCTCCGGCCCCGTTATTACGGTGAATCAGGAAACTTACGGCGGGCTGGATCGAACCGCCGCGGAAAAAGTCATTGACGATTACAAACATTCGCCTCTTAACGGCACGGCGTAACGGAGGTTATTAGATATCATGGCAATTTTAACGAATCGGGAAACTCTGGAGAAATTTCAGGATACACTCAAGTCCGCCCAGTCTCAAGGCAAAAAGAAACTGA
Source organism: Deltaproteobacteria bacterium (assembly GCA_021778975.1). Lineage (GTDB taxonomy): Bacteria > Desulfobacterota > Desulfobacteria > Desulfobacterales > Desulfatirhabdiaceae > RAAP-1. The sequence goes on along the minus strand of JAJYBO010000017.1, from coordinate 20,277 downwards.
TCTCACTTTGCGCCGGCTCTGGATGCGGCGCCTATGGCACCGCCAAAGTGCATCAGGCCCTGATGGAGGAATTGACCCGACAGAATCTGGCACAGGATGTGGACGTCAAACTGACAGGTTGCCACGGCTTTTGTGAAAAAGGGCCGATCATGGTCATTCATCCGGAAGGCATATTCTACCCTCAGGTCAAGCCGGAACACGTTTCTGAAATTGTAGAAAAAACCATAAAAAACGGCGAATTGGTGTCATCCAGAATTTTCAAGGACCCCGCGACCAAGTCCAAAATCACGCTCGAACACGATATTCCGTTCTACAAGCTCCAGCAGCGCGTCATCTTCGGGAACAACGGGCTTATCGATCCGACCAGCATTGACGACTATTTAGCTGTCGGCGGGTACAGCGCCATGGCCAAAGCCCTGTTCGACATGACACCGGACGGAATCGTTGCGGAAATCAAGAAATCCGGGCTTCGCGGCCGGGGCGGCGGTGGCTTTCCCACTGGCATCAAATGGGACAGTTGCCGGAAACACCACGGCACACGGTATGTCATCTGCAACGCCGATGAAGGAGACCCCGGTGCATACATGGATCGAAGTCTTTTAGAAGGCAACCCGCACAGCGTCATCGAAGGAATGATCGTCGGCGCTATCGCCATCGGTTCTCATGAAGGCTATGTTTATGTCCGTCATGAATATCCTCTGGCGGTCACCAATTTGACCATCGCTCTCGACAGGGCCAGAGAATATGGATTGCTCGGTAAGAACATCCTGGGATCCGGATTTGATTTCGACATTCATATCAGCCGGGGCGGCGGCGCCTTTGTCTGCGGCGAATCCACGGCGTTAATGGCATCTCTGGAAGGCAACCCCGGCAGGCCCCGCGCCAAATACGTCCACACGGTCGAGAAGGGATTCAAAGACGGCCCGTCCGATCTCAATAACGTCGAAACCTGGGCCAATGTGCCTGTCATCATCAACAAGGGTGCGGACTGGTATGCGTCAATCGGCACCCAGCACAGCAAGGGCACCAAAATCTTCTCGCTGGTAGGCAAGGTGGTCAATACGGGGCTTGTCGAAGTTCCGATGGGAACGACGCTGCGGACCATTATCTTTGACATCGGCGGCGGAATCCCCAAAAAAAAGAAATTCAAAGCGGTGCAGACCGGAGGGCCGTCCGGAGGCTGCATTCCGGAACGCTTTCTCGATCTGGGTGTTGATTTCGACGAATTGTCCAAGGTCGGTTCCATCATGGGGTCCGGCGGTATGATCGTCATGGATCAGGACACCTGTATGGTGGATGTAGCCCGATATTTTCTGGATTTTCTTAAAGAAGAATCCTGCGGTCAGTGCAATCCCTGCCGCGAAGGCATCAAACAGATGCTCGATATCCTCACCAACATCTGCCAGGGAAACGGCAAAGAAGGCGATATCGAAATGCTGGAAGAGCTGGGCGCCATGATCCAGAAATTTTCGCTCTGTGGACTGGGAACATCCGCACCCAACCCGGTTTTGACCACGATTCTTTATTTCCGGGATGAATACGAAGCTCATATCCGCGACAAAAAATGTCCGGCAGGCGTCTGTAAACCGCTCTTTCATTATGAAATCGATCCTGAAACATGTACGGGCTGCCATAGCTGCGCCCTGAAATGTCCGCAGGAGGCGATTACCGGCGACAAAAAGAAGCCGCATCAACTCGACCAGAGCAAGTGCATCAAATGCGGTATCTGCTACGATACCTGTAAATTTGACGCAATTGTGATTCGATAAAAATAAGGGGCCTGATTTATGATAACGTTCAAACTCAATGATAAAACCGTTCAGGGCGAGGAAGGCCAGTATATTCTTCAGGTCGCCCAGAAATACGGGGTTGAAATTCCTACCCTTTGTCATCACAAGGCGCTCGAACCGGCCGGTATGTGCCGGTTATGCACCGTAGAGGTCTTTGATGGACGCCGCAGCCGGTTTGTCACCTCATGCAACTACCCTATCTGGGAAGGAATGGAAGTCCGGACGGATTCCGAGTCCGTTCATCAAGGCAGGAAACTGATTGTCGAACTTCTGATGGCCAGGTGTCCGGATGCACCCATCATCAAGGAACTGGGTAAAAAATACGGTCTTTCGGATACACGATTCAGAAAAGAGGAAGATACCTGCATTCTCTGCGGACTGTGCACCCGGATTTGTACGAAGATGGGCAACAGCGCCATTAGCCTGACGGGCCGTGGCGTGGATATGAAAGTGGATACGCCCTTTCATATCCAGAGCGATGTCTGCATGGCCTGCGGCGCCTGCGCCTCGGTCTGTCCGACAGGTCACATCACCCTGGAAAAAATTCGCAGCAGTGTCACCGCTGTGGACTTCAAACCCATCCCCTCTGAATACGACATGGGGCTGAAAAGCCGGAAGCCGGTATATGTGCCGTACGCTCAGGCGGTTCCCAACACGCCGGCCATTGACCGGTCCGTCTGTATGCACTTCAAGACAGGCGGATGCCAGGTCTGTACGGAATTCTGCGGGGTCAACGCCATCGATCACACCATGCAGGATGAAGTGGTGGAGCTTGAGGTCGGCTCCATCATCCTGTCGCCCGGATTTCAGCCCTTCGATCCTTCCAAATTCGACACGTATGGCTACGTCAAGCATCCCAACGTCATCACGGCGATGGAAATGGAGCGAATATTGTCGGCGTCCGGGCCTACCTCCGGACATCTGGTGCGGCTCTCGGACCACAAAGAGCCAAAGAAAATCGCATGGTTCCAGTGTGTCGGATCGCGGGATATGAATAAGTGCGACCATGCCTACTGTTCGTCCGTCTGCTGCATGTACGCCATCAAAGAGGCCGTGATCGCCAAAGAGCATGCGGGCAGTGACCTGGACTGCGCGGTGTTCTACATGGACATGAGAACCCACGGAAAAGATTTCGAGAGATTCTACAACACGGCCAAAGACAAGCATGGGGTGCGGTTTATCCGCAGCCGGGTGCACACCATCGAACCGGTGCCGGGCGCCGATGACCTGAGCATCCGTTATCTGACGGAAAGCGGCGAATCCGTGACGGAAGTCTTCGACCAGATCGTTCTGTCCGTAGGGCTTGAAATCAATCCGGATGTCGTACGGCTGGCCAAACAACTGGATATCGATCTGACCCCCGGCAATTTTTGTGACACCACATCGTTTGCGCCGGTCAGCACTTCGAGAGAAGGCATCTATGTGTGCGGGGCCTTCCAGGGGCCCAAAGACATTCCGCAATCGGTCATAGACGCCAGCGCCGCGGCGGCCGCCGCCGGCGAAAATCTGAGCGCGGCCAGAAACACCCTGACCAAGGCCAAGGAAGTAATTCCGGAAATCAATGTGAACGGGGAACGGCCGCGCATTGGCGTTTTTGTCTGCCGATGCGGCATCAATATCGCGGGCGTCGTCAACGTACCGTCTGTAGCCGAGTATGCGGCCACCCTGCCGTTTGTGGAATTCGCGTCCGACAATCTTTATTCCTGTTCACAGGATACCCAGGACAACCTGGTCAGCATCATCAAGCAGAAGAACCTGAACCGGATCGTGGTGGCGGCCTGCACGCCCAAGACCCACGAACCACTGTTCCAGGAAACTCTGGCGAACGCCGGTCTTAATAAATATCTGTTCGAAATGGCCAACATCCGGAATCACGATTCCTGGGTGCACAAATCCTCTCCGGAGCAGGCCACACAGAAAGCCAAAGACCTGGTGCGGTCGGCGGTGGCCAAGGTCGCCCTGACGCAGCCGCTCAAGGAATCCGATCTGCAGATCAAGCCGTCCGCGCTGGTGGTCGGCGGCGGAATTTCCGGCATGGCGGCGGCCCAGAGCCTGGCGATGCAGGGATATGAAACCCACATCGTCGAACACAGCAGCCGGTTGGGAGGCCAGGCCCGAAATCTGTATCACACGTTCAAGGGCGAGGATGTTCAGAAAAAGCTTGCCGAAATGATCCGGGACGTTCAGAACAACGACCGTATTCATTTGCACCTGGAATCAGAACTGGTACAGGTGGACGGCTTTGTAGGCAGCTTCAAGAGTACGCTGAAAGCAGGCGGAAAAGAAGAAGTCCTGGAACATGGCGTTGCGGTGATCGCCACAGGCGCAACGCCCCTGACGCCCGCCGAGTATGCGTACGGTAAAGACGCCCGGATATTGACCAGCCTGGAGCTGGACCGCAGATTCATGAATGACGATCCGGCGCTTAAAACCTTGCAGTCCGCCGTGTTCATTCAGTGCGTGGGTTCCAGAGAGCCGGAACATCCTTACTGCTCCCGCGTCTGCTGCACCCACTCCATCGAAAATGCCCTGGAGCTCAAACGCCGGAATCCGGACATGAATATTTACATCCTGTACCGCGACATCCGCTCTTATGGCGAACGGGAATATCTGTACAAGGAAGCCCGTGAGAAAGGGGTTATTTTTATCCGATTTTCCGTGGACGACAAGCCTCAGATATCGGTGGACGGCGGACGGCTGACGGTTCGGGTCACGGATCACATTCTGGGACGTCCCCTGGAGCTTGAAACCGATCTGATAAGCTTAGCCACGGCGATCATTCCGAACCGGGACGAAAAGCTGGCCAATTTCTTCAAGGTGCCGCTGAACGCCGACGGCTTTTTTGTAGAGCGTCACGCCAAGCTGGGGCCGTCGGAATTCGCCACGGACGGCGTGTTCCTGTGCGGCATGGCGCATTATCCCAAACCCATTGACGAATCCATCGTTCAGGGAAAGGCGGCGGCATCCCGCGCCATCACGCTGCTGGCCCGCGAGATCATTCAGACCAGCGGCGCGATCGCCGAGGTGGTTCAGGCCAATTGCAGCTCATGCGGTGTATGCGTCTCGATCTGCCCCTATTCCGCGCCGTCGTTTATCGAGGAAACCGCCCGGTTCAACCCGGGGAAGGCTCAGATCAACCCGGTGCTGTGCAAGGGGTGCGGGCTTTGCGTGGCGTCCTGCCGTTCCGGCGCCATCCGGCTCAAGGGCTTCGACAACGATCAGATATTCGCGCAGATATTTGCGCTGAATGCATAACAGACGCAGGGGACGCCGTTGTTACCGGCAGCCCCTGTTTTACCGATATCCATAAGGAGTCAACAAACCATGGCTGAGTTTGAACCCAAAATCGTCAGTTTTCTGTGCAACTGGTGCAGTTACGGCGCCGCCGATCTGGCCGGAGTGGGCAGACTGGAATATCCGCCCAACATCCGGGTGATCCGCATCCCCTGTACGGGCAGGATGAGCCCTAAATTTTTTCTGTCGGCGCTGAATGAAGGCGCGGATGCCGTGTGGGTATCCGGGTGACATCCCGGGGAATGCCATTACCTGGAAGGTAATTATTACGCCCGGCGCAAATTCGGACTGTTCAAAAATTTAATGGAACATATGGGAACCGAGCCGGAACGGCTCCAGTTTTCCTGGATCAGCTCTGCGGAATCCACCAAATTTGTCGAGGTGGTCAAGGCCGTCACATCGTCCGTAAAAGCCATAGGGCCGAATTCAACTTATAAAAAACAAGCAGTTAAGGTAGCTTAACATGTCTGGATACCAAGATAAAATCAAAGAGACCGCAGAGCGGCTCTTGAAAGAAGGCAGCGTCGAGATGGTCGTCGGTTTCCGGAAGGGAACCCTGCCGATGATGAATGAACCCTGTTTCATTCGCCGGCCGGAAGATGTCCGTCAACTGGTGTGGGACAGCAACTGCGGTATCAATCTGGCCAATTATCTGACCGATCGGAAAGAAAAAATTGCGATTGTGGCCAAAGGATGCGATTCCCGAAACATCGTAACCCATATCGTCGAAAATAAAATCAAGCGGGAAAAACTGCACGTTATCGGCGTCCCCTGTCAGGGCATGGTGGATAAGCGGAAAGTCGCCGCCGCCTGCGGCGGCGATATCGAAGCCGTGACGGAGGATGGCGATGTCCTCAGCGTGACCGCCGGAGGCGCCGTCCAAACGCTGAGCCGGATGGAAATGCTTCAGGAAAACTGTGCGCTCTGCGCCCACCGCAATCCGGTCATTTATGACGAGCTGGTGGGAGAACTCGTGGCGGAGCAGACGGGCATTGACCGGTTTGCGGAAGTGCGTCGGGTCGAGGCCCTGTCGCCTCAGGAAAAATGGCGATATTTTGAAGATCTGCTGGCGCCGTGCGTCCGGTGCTACGCCTGCCGCAACGCCTGCCCACTGTGCTACTGCCCCACCTGTTTTGTGGAGGAATCCCGCCCCCAGTGGGTTGGCAAGGGCCAGAACCCCATTGATATCCGGACATTCCATTTTCTGCGGGCGTACCACTGCGCCGGACGGTGTACGGACTGCGGCGCATGTGAACGGGCCTGTCCTATGGGCATCAAGGTTCGGCAGCTTACCAGCAAACTCAACAAAGATGTTCTGGATATGTTCGGATGGGAAGCCGGTCTGACCCTTGATCAGCGTCCGCCGCTGGATACGTACAAACCGAATGACCCCAATGATTTTATTAAATAAATAAGGTCTGTTATTATGAAAGTCATCACGATTGACAAGAAAGACTGGGCGTCTGGCCTCGAAAAGACAAAATCGGCTTTTCAGGTATTCGGCCCTGTGAAAGAAAAAGAGTGGCACAGTTTCAAAGCCCTGGGGCCCGGAGAGCAGCCGGACATGGCATACAACAATACGCGTCTTTCACCCAAATTTCTGGTGGAACCGCAAACCGATCCCATGTTCACCTATTCTCTGGATGAAGCCAAAGAAGGCCATCATATTCTGAAAGAGGTCCGGAAAGATATCGCGCCCAAGGCGGTTGTCGGCATTCGTCCCTGCGACGCGGCAGCGTTTCTTTTGGTGAAACGCAATTTCGATACGCCGCAGTATCAGGATCCGTACTGGCTGGAGGCGTACAATTCCATGACATTTATCGGGCTCGCCTGTAACGCCCCGTGCAGCACCTGTTTTTGTACGTCCGCCGGCGGCGGCCCCTTCAATGAAACCGGGCTGGATGTTCTGCTGGTGGATGTCGGAGACAGTTTCGTGGCAAAATCCCTGACGGACAAAGGTGATAAATGGCTTTCCGCCGGCGGATGGGCATCGGCGACGGACGCCTCCGGCAAGGTGGAAGCCCTGAAACAGGCGGCTGAAACCAAAATCACGTCGAATGTCCGGACGGATAACCTGAAAACCAGGCCGACCACGCAGCTTTATGACGCTCCGTTCTGGGAAGATGCGGCCTTTTCCTGCATCAATTGCGGCACCTGCACCTATTCATGCCCCACCTGCTGGTGTTTCGACATTCAGGATGAAGTCCGCGGAACGTCAGGAATCCGCATGCGTAACTGGGATAGCTGCATGTTTCCGATGTTCACCCTGCATGGCAGCGGGCATAACCCGCGAAGTGTGAAAGTGCAGAGGGTCCGTCAGCGGTTCATGCACAAGTTGAAGTACTATGTCGAAAAATACGATGATGGAATCCAGTGTGTGGGCTGTGGTCGGTGCATCCGTCTCTGTCCGGTCAACATTGATATTCGCAAGGTCTGCAATCAGATGAACGACTATGATCCCGCAGCCTGCGTCTGCCCGGCTTAGCCATAAAGGGGGTGTACTGTGCAGAATCCATATTTGCCTTATCCGGTTCGTATTGATGAAATCATCACCGAAACCGAAGATAAAAATCTCAAAACATTCAAGTTTGTTTTTCTGAATCCTGCGGATGAAGAGAAGTTCGCTTACAGAGCCGGCCAGTTCGCCGAGCTGTCCGTTACCGGCAAGGGGGAAATCCCCATCGGTATCGCCTCGTCACCGACGGAAAAAGGGTTTGTCAAGTTCACGGTCAACAGGGTGGGGCTGGTCTCCACGTTCCTGCACAGCATGAAAGTCGGCGATATCATGGGCATCCGGGGGCCGCTGGGCAATTCCTATCCCTGGGACGTTCTGGAAGGCAAAAACGTCGTCATCATCGGCGGCGGGTTCGCCTTCACCACGCTGCGCGCGTCCATCGTCTATATGCTGGATCCGGCGAATCGCTCGAAATTCAAGGAAATCAATGTGATTTACGGCGCCAGAACACCGGGGATGCTTTTGTACCGCGATGAACTGGCGGCCTGGGAACGCCGTGACGACATCAAGATGCACATCACCGTGGATGGCGCCACAGATCCCGACTGGAAATACAACGTGGGGTTCGTTCCCACCATCACGGAGCAGAAAGCGCCGCAGGCAGACAGTGACACATACGCCATCATCTGCGGCCCGCCGATCATGATTAAGTTCACCCAGCCGGTTTTGGACAAAATGGGGTATGCGCATGATCACATCATCATGTCGCTGGAAAACCGCATGAAGTGCGGCATCGGCATGTGCGGCAGATGTAATGTCGGCAAAGAATTCGTCTGTAAGGACGGCCCGGTGTTCACATTGGCGCAGCTCAATACCATGCCTAAGGAGTATTGATATCCGGGAATGGATATGATAGAAACATATTGAATTTGATTTATTTCATATTGACAATACCAGAATGATGCTATAGAGAGAAGAACTTATACGTTAAGATCACAGGCAGAACGCCAGAAGCATAATTAAAACAAACCAAGGAGGAATTAAATGCCAGAAATTGAATTTCAGGGAACCAAGTTTATGGTGGATGAGGATGGGTTTATTGATACTTATACCAACTGGTCCGAAGCATGGGTGCAATACGTCAAGAAAGAAGAAGGTATTGATGAGCTGAACGAAGAACACCGCAAGGTCATTTCGATGCTCAGAGAATACTACGAAAAGAACGGTATTGCGCCGATGGTGCGGGTGCTTTCCAAAGTGACCGGTTTTAAGCTGAAACACATTTATGAACTCTTCCCGTCAGGTCCGGGTAAAGGAGCCTGCAAAATGGCCGGCCTTCCCAAACCGACAGGCTGCGTTTGATTTTTTTTGTACCCAGATGACGTTATACTCCGGAAAATTCCCGTATTATGGGTGTCATGGAACTTTCCGGAGTTCCTGTTTTATTCCTTCCATTGTCTTACCGTTTTTCCTCATTATACATTGCGCTCCGACGGCAATAGCTAAATATGCAACCGTCTAAACGAGGTTTGGAACGTTCATGACATTGCAACCATCGAACCGGTTGTCCATCTTTTTTTCCCGTCTCAAACTTTTTTTCGCGCTTTCCAGAACGCCTCACGGAGTGATTGATATGGCGACACCGGCCTTTGCGGCGCTGGTATGGCTGGGACATCCGCCACCTGTCTCCGTAACGCTGCTGGGCCTTTTGACCACATTCGCCGGCTACACGGCGGTATATGCCCTCAATGATATCGTGGATTATCGGCATGATCGAGAAAAACTACAAAAAGAAGGCGTTTGTGTCACCCCCGGCGATCTGGATGCCGTACTGGTGCGCCATCCAATGGCTTGTGGATTTCTGACACTGAAACAGGGGGTGATGTGGACAGCCGGATGGGCGATGGTCGCCATTGTCTGCGCCTGTCTGCTGAACCCTGTCTGCTTATGGATTTTTGCCGCCGGATGCCTTCTGGAAAGCATGTACTGTCTGTTATGGCGAATCAGTCATTACCGTGTTCTTGTCAGCGGCGCCGTCAAAACGCTGGGCGCGGTTGCCGCGGTGTTTGCTGTTGACAGATCGCCCTCGGCGGCGTTTATCATGTTTCTTTTCTTATGCCTGTTTTTCTGGGAAATTGGCGGCCAGAATATTCCGAATGACTGGACGGATATCGGTCCGGACACTCGTTTTGGGGCAAAAACAGTTCCTGTGCGTTTGGGGCCTCGCCGATCCGCCCTGTTGATTGTCGCCAGCATCCTGATGGCGCTGCTCTTGAATGCGATGGTATTCAGATCCGCGCTTGCCTCGTACGCAGCGATATATCTGCTGGCCGCTCTGCTGGCCGGGGTGTATTTGTTGCTGTTTCCCGCTCTGCGCCTTTGGAATCGCCAATCCTGTCAGGATGCGATGGTGCTTTTTAACAGAGCCAGCTATTACCCGGTGGCGCTGATGACCATCGTCCTGATCCGAATTCTGGCGCAAAGATAAAAAAACACTTTGACAAAATCATGATCTTGAGATAGGCGTTAATATTCCAATGTGTGTTTTTGTTCCAACTCTTCCAAACCGTCGCTGTTTGAAAATACAATACAGTCTGATATGGTATCAGTTTGTTGATAGATTGAAATATTGTATCAAATTACCAGACTTCTATCTACCGCGGTAGATACTGTTGATATTTTTTGAGGGGATAAAAGGAGGTGGTATCCCACAAATGGAAGGCGGCATGTGTTGCTGTCTCCAGGTTTTCCGTAGTCCGTTTGGACTGATTTTCTCTACTTCTAACACCTTTTTACCATCTAAAGAAGGAGGTAACATTGGGCTTAGACATTTTTAAAGAATCATATGCTGGCGCCATCAAGGAAATCACCCTGGGCAAAGGCGCGAATGCTGTAACGGTCGGAGGCGAAAGCTGTTATCCGTTCTATCAATTTGAGGGCAAGGTACCCAACAAACCCAGAATCGCCATGGAAGTCTGGGATATGACTCCGGAAGACTGGGCGGAAGCCGCGCTTTCTCACTTCAAGGATGTGGCATCGGATCCGGCGGCCTGGGCCAAAAAATGCGTCGAGCAGTTTGGCGCCGAAATGATCGTGCTTCAGTTAAAAAGCGTTGATCCCAACGGTAATGACGCCAGCCCCGAAGCAGCGTCCGCAACCGTCAAAAAAGTGCTGGCGGCCATCAATGTGCCACTCATCATTTGGGGATGCGCCAACGCTCAAAAAGATGAAGCTGTTTTTAAAAAAATTGCTGAAGATTGTCAGGGCGCCGATCTGGTAATCGGCCCTGTAGAAGATAAAAACCACAAAGGAATTGGCGCCGCTGCCATGGGATATGGCCACACCGTCATCTCCTCCTCTCCGATTGACGTCAACCTCGCCAAACAAATCAATATTCTACTCGAAAACCTCGGTATGCCTTCCAGCCGCATGATTATAGACCCCACAACCGGTGGACTGGGCTATGGTCTCGAATATTCCTACTCGGTTATGGAACGCCTTCGGATGGCCGCCATGTCGCAGGGCGACGACAAACTCCAGCTTCCCATCATCAACAACCTGGGCAACGAAGTCTGGAAATGTAAAGAAGCCAAACAAACCGCGGCCGAAGCCCCGACATTGGGAGACCCCGAAAAACGCGGCATTCTGATGGAAGCCGTCGGCGCTGTCACCTATCTGATGGCAGGGGCCGATATTCTGATCATGCGGCATCCGGAAGCCATCCGGCTGGCCAAATCCTTCATTGATCTTCTGGTTTCCGGTGGAATGGCGACCAGTGTCGCTCCGGCCAAGAAACAACTGGACGATGTCGAGTTGAATCTGGCGTCTTTGTCTCCGGCTCCGGATCTGACCATCGAGGAAGACAAGGGCAAGGCGGCGGCTCCTGCCGCAGCAGCCCCCAAGGCCGAAGCTCCCAAAGTGGCCGCCGCTCCGGCTGCAGCAGCCCCCAAAGCCGAAGTGAAAGCTGCGCCGCAACCGACGGCTGCGCCTGCAGCACCGGCGGTGGATACCGCTGCAATAGAGGCTAAAGCCAAAGCCGATGCAGAAGCCAAGGTCAAAGCTGACGCTGAAGCTGCCGCCAAAGCCAAGGCCAGTGCCGAGGCTGCCGCCAAGGCTAAAACGGACGCCGAACTCAAAGCCAAAGCCGACGCCGAAGCCAAGGCCAAAGCCGATGAGGAAGCCGCCGCTAAAGCCGAAGTCGCCAAACGGGAAGCCGAAGAAGATGCCATCCGTCAGCAAAGAGCCAAAGAGCGCGAATCCCGGATGTCCGAACACAAAGCGGCTGCCGGAACCGTTCCTGTAACGGCCGCGGCGGTTCAGAAAACGGCTGCTGAAAAAATCCTTGAACGACTGAACCGGATTCATCGCAGAATCTGATGTGAAACTATCTTTCGCCAGGCAATGCCATAACCATAACGATACCTTCGCGTATTGCCCGGATACCCATAATGATGAGGAGGAACCTCAAAATGGCAGAAGAGACCAAGTTGAAAAAAGTAGTGGAAGCCAAAGAAGCCAAAGCCGAAAAAGCGGCCAAGTTGGCGGATCCCGTTGGCGCTTCCATTGATATCGCCACCCAGGAAATGATTCGTCGCGCTCAGGAACTGGGTGTGGAAACCGTGTTTGACAGAGCGGAAGCCATGAAGCCCTGTAATATCGGCATTCAGGGAACCTGCTGCAAAAACTGCGCGATGGGACCATGCCGTCTGCCCCTGACCAAATCCGCTGACGGTCCCGATGACCGCAAAGGACTCTGCGGCGCGACCGCCAACACCATCGCCGCCCGTAACTTTGCGCGTATGGTGGCGGCCGGCGCCTCCGCGCACTCCGATCATGGCCGCGGGGTCGCCGAAGTGTTCATGTCCGTCGCCAAAAAAGAGACGAATGATTATAAAATCAAGGATCCTCAGAAACTGATCGCCATTGCGCCCAATTTCGGTGTCGCCACAACCGTCGAGGTGGATGGCAAGACCGTTGATCGCGATCTGGATGAAATCGCCCTTGAAGTGGCCGAAAAAGCCCTGAACGAATGGGGGAAATCATCCGGAAACCTCGAATACCTCAAACGCGCGCCGGCGCCTCTGTATGAAAGATGGAAAAAACTGGGCGTTTTGCCCCGTAACATTGACAGAGAAACCGTTGAAATCATGCACCGCACCCATATGGGCGTGGATCAGGATTATAAAAACCTGGTCAAGCAATGTACTCGCTGCGCGCTGGCTGACGGCTGGGGCGGCTCCATGATCGCCACCGACCTTCAGGACGTTCTTTTTGGAACTCCGTATCCGCTGCAATCCGAGGCCAATCTGGGCATCATGAAGGAAGATCATGTCAACATCATCATTCATGGCCATGAACCGATTCTTTCCGAAATGATCGTCGCCTCGGCTCAGTCCAAAGAAATGATTGACTACGCCAAGACCAAAGGCGCCAAAGGTATTCAGCTTGGCGGTATCTGCTGCACCGGCAATGAAATTCTGCAGCGTCACGGCGTTCCGCCCGCAGGCACCTATCTGCAGCAGGAACTGGCCATTATCACCGGCGCCTGCGACGCCATGGTCGTGGATGTTCAGTGCATCTTCCAGAACCTGGCCAACGTCGCCAAATGCTTTCACACCAAACTGATCACCACCCATCCCATCGCCAAGATGGAGCAGGACAACGCCATCCACATCGAATTTGACGAACACCATGCCATGGAAGACGCCAAACGCATCGTCACGATGGCCATTGACAACTTCACCAACCGCCGGGTCGAGGTCATGATTCCCCGCCACAAGGCCACTCAAATCGCCGGGTTCAGCGTGGAATCCATTAAATATCACCTGGGCGGCACGTTTCGCGGCGATTATTACACCCTGAATGACAACATCATCAACGGACGTATCCGGGGTATTGCCGGCGTCGTCGGCTGCAACAACGCCAGAACCCGCCACAACGAAGCCCATATCGCCATCGTCAAAGAACTGATCAAAAATGACGTCATCGTTCTGACCACCGGCTGCAATGGTATCGCCTGCGCCATGGAAGGATTGCTGACCCCCGAAACCGCAGCGGTATATTGCGGCCCCGGTCTTGCCGAAGTTTGCGAAACCGTCGGTATCCCGCCCGTACTGCATCTGGGTTCCTGTGTTGACAACAGCCGCATCCTTCTGGCGGCCACCGAAGTTGTGAAAGCCGGCGGACTTGGCAAAGACATCTGCGATCTGCCCGCAGCCGGAAGCGCTCCGGAGTGGATGAGTGAAAAAGCCATCAGCATCGGCCACTATTTTGTCACCTCCGGCGTCTATACGGTATTCGGTCTGCACCTGCCGATGAGCGGCGCGCCGGTCTTTCAGAATTATATGTACAACGAACTGGAAAAAATCTACGGTGGTATGTGGGACTGTGAAGCCGACCCGATCAAACACGCCCACAAGATGATCGCTCACATTGACAAAAAGCGCAAAGCCCTGGGCATTGACAAAGGCAGAGAGCGCGTATTGATGGATATGGCGGATCGTCAGAAACTGGAATCCGCATAAGTTTGAAGTTGCATGTATCAGCTCGTTCCAATGATACTGAGCACTTAAAGCTTAACTCTTAAGACTTATTTAAATCCTCAACGAAGGAGGAAGGTTTTATGTCAAGATTAGTTGCTTTTGCGGCCATTCAGGGCGGCTATAACATCGTCTCCAAAGTGGAAGGTAAATATAAAAAGGCGCTGGCCACTTACAATGCAGACACCAAAGTCGGTTTTCCCAACACCGCTTATTATCTGCCGGTTATTTATTCGCTTCTGGGCATGAAAGTCGAAACCCTGGAAGACATGAAGAAGCCGCTTGATTTTGCGCGGGGGTTGTTGCCGCCGCATGTCAAGGGCGCCCATCACCTGCCCTATCTGGGGCCTTTGCTGGATGCCGGTATGGCGGCGCTTTTGGCGTTTGAAATCGAAGAAGCCCTGCGGTATCTGGAACAGCCGGATTTTTATCTGCATTCCGAAGATATTGATGAAGCTTCCGGAAAAATCTGGCTGGGCGCGGCGGACGACACGGTTTTCAGAAAACGCGGCGTCGAGTTCGTAGATGGTTCAGCACCGGGTTTTGCAGCGATTGTGGGTGCGGCTCCCAGCCCTGAAATTGCCAAGATGATCGTCGAAGAATATCAGAAACGCAGTCTTTATATCTTCCTGGCCGCCAATCAGAACGGCACCACCGTTTCTCAGCAGCTTCTGGAAGCCGGCGTTCAGATCGGCTGGAATACCCGTATCGTACCATTTGGGCCGGATATTTCATCGGCCATTTTTGCACTGGGATTTGCCAACCGCGCGGCCATGGCCTTCGGCGGTATCAAACCCGGTGATTACAAAAAAATGCTGTTGTACAATAAAAACAGAATTTTCGCTTTCGTCAACGCGCTGGGCGATGTCAATGCCGAATGGGCGGCGGCAGCGGCCGGTTGCGTCAACTGGGGCTTTCCGACGCTGGCGGATACGGATATTCCGGAAATTCTGCCCACCGGTATCTGCACCTACGAACATGTGGTGGCCAACGTCAAACACGAAGACATGGTGCAGAAGTCCGTTGAAGTTCGTGGTTTGAAGGTTACGGTATCCAAGATTGATATTCCGTGCGCATTCGGCCCGGCCTATGAAGGTGAGCGCGTTCGTGGCGCCGATCTGTACTGTCAGTGCGGCGGCGGCAAGACCCAGTGCACCGAGCTGGTCAAAATGGCGGAAATGAGCGAAATTGAAGACGGCAAAGTCATCGTTGACGGCCCCGATATCAAGGATGTGAAACCTGGCGGCACCTTCTCTCTGGGTATTTATGTTCAGGTGGCGGGCCGCGAATTCCAGTCCGATTTCGAACCCATTCTGGAGCGCCAGATCCATCACCTTGTCAATTACATTCAGGGCGTGATGCACATCGGACAGCGGGATATCTCCTGGGTCCGCATCAGCAAAGCCGCTGTAGAGAAAGGGTTCAGCCTGAAGGATATCGGTGTTGTGCTGCACGCCAAATATCATCAGGATTTCGGTAAAATTCTGGACAAGGTTCAGGTAACTTTGTTCACCAAAAAAGAAGATGTGGATAAAATCACCGCTCGCGCCCGCGCCGAATACAAAACGCGGGATGAGCGTGTCGAGAAGATGACGGACGAGGCCGAGGAAATTTTCTATTCCTGTACGCTGTGTCAGTCTTTTGCACCCAACCACGTCTGCACGGTCAGCCCGGAGCGAACCGGTCTGTGCGGCGCTTACAACTGGATGGACTGCAAGGCCTCCTATGAAATCAACCCCACCGGACCCAACCAGCCCATTGAAAAAGGCGAATGTCTGGATACAGTTCTGGGGCAGTTCAAAGGCGTCAACGAGTTCGTGAAGAAAGCCTCCCGCGGTGCGGTGGAACGTTACAATCTCTACTCACTGGTTATTGATCCCATGACCACCTGCGGTTGCTGTGAATGTATCGCCGCAACGCTTCCCACCTGCAACGGTGTCATGACGGTCAACCGTGATTACGCCGGTGAAACCCCATGCGGCATGAAGTTCACCACCCTGGCGGGTGTGATGGGCGGTGGCGCCTCTTCTCCGGGTTTTGTGGGCCATTCCAAATACAACATTACCCAGAAAAAGTTCATCAAAGGTGATGGTGGTCTTGAGAGAATGGTATGGATGCCCAAAATCCTGAAAGAAGAAATCAAAGACAGATTGATTGCACGGGGACAGGAAATGGGAATTTCGAATTTCTACGACATGATCGCCGACGAGACCATCGGTATCACGGAAGAAGAAATTCTGCCCTTTCTTCAGGAAAAAGGCCATCCGGCGCTGTCTTTACCGCCGATTATCGGTGGATGATATCGCCATGTGAACTGCGCGGGCAGGTGCGTTTTTCGCGTCTGTCCGCAGACGTTGTTTCCTGAAACTCCGTTATTTGACAGGCATAATCAATATCATGATCGTGGCGCGCCGCCGCGATCATGAAGCAATATCACAAGGAGATAACAATGGCATTAACCGGTATTCAGATTTTTAAACTCCTGCCCAAAACCAACTGCAAGGAATGCGGCGTGCCGACATGTCTTGCATTTGCCATGAACCTGGCGTCAGGTAAAGCGGAACTGGACAGTTGCCCTTACGTATCCACCGAAGCCAGAGAGAAACTCGCGGAAGCCTCCGCGCCTCCCATCCGCCCCGTAGCCATCGGAAAAGGCGTACGGGCGCTGACCGCTGGCGGTGAAACCGTTCTCTATCGTCATGAAAAAACATTTTTCAACAAGACCGGCCTCGCGGCGCTGGTAAAATCCGATATTTCCGTTGACGAACTGAAAGCTAAGCTGACCGTTTGGAACGCCTTCCAGTATGAACGCGTGGGGCTGAACCTGCGGCCTGAAATGGTGGCGTTGAAGGATGTCAACGGCGACAAAGCCGCTTTCGCCGAAAAAGCGAAATTGATTGCCGAAACATCCGAATTCAACCTGGTGCTGATGACCGAAAACGCCGATGTCATGAAGGCGGGAATTGACGCCAGCAAATTCAAACGTCCACTCATGTATGCGGCCACCGCGGCCACCGCCGATGCATTTGGCGCTCTGGCCAAGGAAAACGATCTGCCGCTGGCAGTCAAGGCCGATTCCGTCGAAGCGTTGATACCGCTGACCACCAAACTGACCGGAATGGGGCTGAAAGACCTGGTGCTCGATTCCGGCGCCAGAGAAGTGAAGCAAGCTCTCGAAGACGAGGTCGTCATCCGCCGAGCGGCCCTGAAACAGGGCAATCGGGCGCTGGGATTCCCGACCATCACCTTTCCTTGCGAAATGGCGTCCAACCTCGATATGGAAACGCTGATTGCGGGTATGTTCATCGCCAAATACGGCGCCATCGTGGTGCTGTCCGATTTCAAGGGTGAATCCGTATTCCCGCTGCTGCTCGAACGGCTGAATATCTTCACCGACCCGCAGCGGCCTATGACCGTAACCGAAGGCATTTATGAAATCGGCAACCCGGATGAAAATTCGCCGGTGCTGGTCACCACCAACTTTGCGCTTACCTATTTTATCGTATCCGGTGAAATTGAAGGCAGCCGGGTGCCGGCATGGCTTTTGATTAAAGACTCAGAAGGTCTTTCCGTCATGACCGCATGGGCCGCGGGTAAATTCTCCGGTGACGATGTGGGGATGTTTGTCAAGAAGAGCGGCATTGCCGATAAGGTCAAGCACAAAGAGTTGATTATCCCCGGCTATGCAGCGGCAATCGCCGGCGATGTGGAAGAAGAGCTGACCGGATGGACCATCACCGTCGGTCCTCGTGAAGCAGCCCATCTTCCGGCGTTTTTAAAGGCGAGATGATTCATTTCACTAAAGAAAGATGAATTGTGAAGTGGTGTGTATAGTTACAATTCATCTTTCAGCAAAGGAGGATGTATGTATTTGATAGGCGAAAGCTTGAATGTCATCAACAAGAAAATCGGCAGGGCTTTTAAAGAACGGGATCCTAAACCCATTCAGGAAGAGGCTTTGTTTCAGAAATCAAAAGGGATGGACTATATTGACATCAACCTGGGGCCGGCCAAAAAAGACGGCGTCGAACTGATGCCCTGGGTGGTGCAGGTGGTGCAGGAAGTGGTGGATGATATTCCGCTGGTACTGGATACTTCCAATATTGATGCCATCGAGGCGGCCCTAAAGGTCTGCAAACTTCCGCCCATGATCAATTCCATCATGTGCCGTCCGGAACGCTATCAACGGATGATTCCACTTGCCGCCCAGTACAATGCGGATTTCATTGCGCTGATGTGGGGGCCGGAGGGTCTTCCCAGAGATGAAAACGAACGCGCCGCCCTGTGTGTCGAACTGCTGTATGCGGCCAATGAAGCCGGCATTCCCAACGAAAAAATCTGGGTGGACGGCATCGTTACCCCGGTCAATATCCAGCAGCCCCAGGCCATCAGCCTGATGAACTTTCAGGGCATGATTCAGGATATCGCGCCGGGCGCCAAAAGCACCTGCGGTCTTTCCAATATTTCCAACGGGCCTCCGACGCATCTGCGTCCCATCCTGAACCAGACCTACATGGTCATGCTCGAGAAATATGGCATGTATTCCGTTATTTCCGATCCGCAGGATGATCAACTGACCGCCATTGCCAAAGGCAAACGTCAGGACATTGTTGATCTGATCTACGGCGTTATGGATGGAAATCAGCCAAATATGGCCGGTCTTTCGAAAGAAATGCAGGATTACGCTAAAACCACCAACGTTATTCTGGGCAATGTTCTTTATTCAGATTCCTGGCTCGAAATATAGGCGACACTTCGTTTCGTCATTGTATCAACAAAGCCCCGGTGAATTCAGCGGGGCTTTGTTGTTTTATGAAACCCTTCGGATTTTTGGAGTTATCAGGTAATGCCACGTATTGATGACTATTACAACGCCGCGAAAATCGCCGTTGAAGCCCTTGCGAAGAAACCTGTAAGCCACTTGCTGGCGCGTGCTGGCTTTGAGGGCGAAGAAACGCACATCGCTGCGCCCTTTCTAAACCGGATTTATCACATTCACCTGCCGGAGTACCGTTTCAGCGATGCTTCACCGGACCCGAAAGAAGTTCCCATACAAGAGCAGGTGCTGATTCTTCACTATCTCCAGTCCGAATCGGATCGCAAGCCCGCGGACAACTGGGTGGCCTACCGGGAAATTCCAGGTGCGTCGTTTTATTTCAGCGCATTTGTCAAGCGCGCCATAGACCCTTTGAAGAAGACATTTGGTCAGAACATTCAGGCGCTGACAAAAGCCGCCGAAAAACTGTCCGGGCGCCCCATCCCTGCTGGCGATGCGGGTTTTGAATTCTGGCTTTTTCCCAGAATTCCCTTGCAACTGGTTCTGTGGGAAGGCGACGCCGAATTTCCGGCAGAGGCCAATATTCTTTTCGATGACAGCATTGGCGATATGCTGTCTCCGGAAGACATCGCCTGGCTGTCCGGGATGCTGGTGTATCGTCTGATGGCGCTCGCCAGATAACACAGACCAGAGAACACAAATTTGACGGCTTCATAAAATGTCCGGATGCGGCGTTGCGCTGCGTCCTTCGTCGTTGCGGAGATGTTATCTCACCTCAGAAGAAAGAGAGGCTTTCATGAAACAGCTTGTGATGATGATTCTGGCGTTTTGCGGCGTCATGAGCGCCATCCCCGGTGTTTGTGACGATACCCCGCCAATCAGCGAGGCCACCCAGGAATGTCTTGGATGCCATGAAACATTTCATCCGGGTATTGTCGCGGACTGGAAGAAAAGCCGCCATGCGATGACATCCCCTGAAGCGGCCATGAAAGTGGCCATGCCGGGCCGTAAAGTCTCCAGCACCACCATACCGGACCCTCTGAAATCCGTCGTCGTGGGGTGCGCCGAGTGTCACACGCACCATCCAGAGGCGCACAGCGACACATTCTCCCATAACGGGTACAGGGTTCATGTCGTGGTCACGCCGGAAGACTGTGCGGTATGCCACGCGGAGGAGCGCAAACAGTACGCTGACAATATCATGGCCCATGCCTGGAAAAACCTCATGGGAAACTCACTGTACCAGAATCTGAAACAAAGCATCACCGGAACGCCCTTCCCAAAGGGTCATCAGGTCGTTTTCACACCGCCGGACGCTTCGATGGACGCCACCACCTGCCTGTACTGTCACGGCACACGTCTGACGGTAACCGGTTTAGAGAAACGGAACACCGATGCCGGCGAGCTGGAATTTCCGGTCAT
>JAJYBO010000217.1 GCA_021778975.1 Deltaproteobacteria bacterium | reverse complement strand
ACACGGGTTCGATTCCCGTTGGGACCACCAATAAATTCAATGTCTTATTTTTATGAGCCACCTCTTGTGGCTTTCGGACACAAGACAGTCTTGAAATCATAGATTCGAGACCGTTTTCTTTTCCGGAGTTGAATAGCCCGGCAATCTGTTTTCAGCCCATTCTCAAGCGCTTCTCTTGCCTTATCAATCCCCAATGTCCGCAAATATCTGTTGGTTGTTGTCGGGCTTTTGCGCCTCAGAATCACTTGGATGACAGCCATGTCAACTCCTTTGTGGTATAGGATGCTGGCCGTTTAGGTTTATCCGGTATTCCGTTGGGGAAAATGTACGTCGCTGCAAAATGAGTAGTGACGATAAATTTTGATAAATGCCCACCAGCTATGCGTTTGCCAAAAAATTTGGCGAACTTGGGTTGAGGTTTTTTATCATTTTGTTGCAACATTTATCATTGACCTGTTAATTTTTTGTTGCTACAAATATAGTTATGAAAATCACCTATGACCCTGCCAAAAACAATAAAAACATTGACGAGAGAGGGCTTCCCTTTGATCTTGTTGAAAATCTTGATTGGAACAGCGCCATAATCATTGAAGACACCCGGAAAAATTATGGAGAACGACGTTTTAAAGCATTAGGTTTAATTGGTGAACGCTTATATATGGTGGTGTTCACTCCCAGAAATGACGCTGTACACGTCATCAGTTTCAGAAAGGCCAATATCAGAGAGGTGATGAAAGAACATGGGAAGCATCAAGCCTGATCCATATTTGATTGATGAAGAAAACCCGGAATGGACTGCTGAAGACTTTAAAAATGCACGACCGGGCAGTGAAGTTCTGCATGAAATATTCAGCGAAGAAACAGCTATCGAGATGCTTACCACAAAGCGGGGCAGACCGCTTGGTAGCGGTATTAAAGAATCTCAAAATATTCGCTTTGACCGTGATATTCTTGCTGCATTTAAGGCCACAGGAAAAGGCTGGCAGACCCGCATGAACAATGCGCTGCGAGATTGGCTGAAGGAGCATTCGTTGAAACAGTTACGATAATAATGCGGCTGGCCATATTCCATATAAAAACCGGACACAATTTCATGTTGCCAGAGGGCGATCGCAAGGATCGCCCCTACTTGGTTAATGCCCGGAATTTTTCCGCATCACGACCACCACATAAAAATTTCCCTGACCGTCCGGAATCATCGTTTCTTTTTCGGCATCCGTCATCTGGGCGGGGTGCGCATGGCGGTTTAAAAATACTTTTCCCTGCTCGGCCAGCGTCAGAATAGCCCGATCAAATGTAGATTTGGGCAGCTTCAGGTATTGTCTCAGATCGGGAATCCAGATCGGCGCCTGGCGCATCGCCTGCGGATCCAGTTGGGGAATGGCTGTCAGCACCATATTCAGTATCGCTTCGGGTGCTGGCGATGTTTCCGGATGATGCAGCGATAGAGAAACCCCCGCCATGTCCGCCAGCACGGCCAGAACATCTTCTGGCGTCACCCCGGTCTTTTTCAGTTTGCGGCATACCTGGTCGAGCGCTTTTTTGACAGCGGTCAGATAATTTCGAGGATCTGCCGGTGTCAGCGAATAACGCCATGAGTGGTATGGGCCGGAAGGGGGGAGCAAGTGCAGTTTTTTTTCTTTAACCAGCCCTTCCACTGTGGTATTGACCAGCCTGCCAAGCGTTGTTCCGGCATATGCTACGGCGTCCTTTTTCATTTTTTCCAGCAGCGCCCGCCGGGTGAACGGCTGCGCGGTCAGCGCTGCCAGCACCCGTTTCCGGATATAACCGGATTCTTCTGGTTCCCAGAAGCGCTCTTTCCGGCTTCGAGGACCTGGCTGCCAGCGGCCGATGTGGCCGGAAGCGGTTTCTGAACGCAATATCCGCGTTAATTCTTTACTGTTGCAGGAACATCCGTCCGAAAGGCTCTGCTGAATGGCGTCCGCTGTAAGCGGCGCGGATGCGGCCCGGACAACCTGTAAAACAGCCGTTACGATGTCTGGTGGCGGAGATGGCATTGGGGTGGACATGGGTATTTTTCCGTTGATGGTTTGAAATGACAGAGGACGAGTGCTATATTTGGGGTCAAATGTCAAGTGAAAACCCTTGAATGGGGGTATATCTTCATCAGAGGAGGCGATCATGTCGAAAAAGGTGGGTGTTTTGTTGTCCGGGTGCGGTGTTCTGGATGGTTCTGAAATTCATGAAGCGGTTTTGACCCTGTTGTTTATAGACAAAGCAGGGGCACAGGCGGTATGTATGGCGCCCAACATGGATCAGTTCCATGTCATCAATCATCTGACGCAGCAGGAATGTACGGAAAAACGCAATGTTCTGGTGGAGTCCGCCCGGATTGCCCGTGGCGATATTCAGGACGTGGCCGCGGTCAGCGCCTCGGATATGGATGCGCTGATTTTGCCGGGTGGTTTCGGCGCGGTCAAAAACCTGAGTGATTTTGCACTGAAAGGCCCGGATGCCGTGGTGCAGCCGGAGGTTTTGCGCCTGATTCGTGACATGGCGGCCGCGGCAAAGCCGATTGGCGCGATCTGCATTGCGCCGGCGACTCTCACCAAAGCCATTGCGGACAGGACTCCGGAAGTTACCATTGGCAACGATCCGGGAACAGCCGCCGGCATCGAGCGCATGGGGGGCAGGCATCGTGTCTGCACCGTGGATCAAATTCACGTAGATGCCGCCAATCGGCTTGTCTCCACGCCGGCCTATATGCTGGGGCCTGGCATCAAGGACATCGCAGCCGGTATCGAAAAGCTGGTGCGGGAAGTCGTTGCCATGATCCGCTGATGGTCAGGTGAAGCGCTGCCAGGTATCACCGGTACTCCGGGCATGTCAGAATGAAGCTGGTTTTGGCATCCCGGAGGAATATGCGCCGTGTTCGGTGATTTCCAACAAAGAACACCCTGTGCTGAAAGGTAGGGTTTATATTCCCCCATGAAGGGGGCGCGGGGGTGTTCTTCTCCGAAGGGATAAATAGGCATCCATGATTCGGGTGGCGATGCGCTGTGGATGATGCGCCTCGAAACGGTTTTGCAGCGGCCGTCGGTTTGGGGAAGATACAGGGAAACGCTCCTGAAGTTCTCGAATATGAGCGGCGATTGAGGCGATATCCAGAGGGTCGAACCGTCTGACATCATCGCCGCCAAACTCGCGAACCGCCGGGATATCCGACGCGATCACCGGGCATCCGCACGCCATTGCTTCGAGTACCGGTATGCCCCCCCCTTCGTACAGCGAAGGAAACACCAGCCCGCCCGCCGCCGAAAACAGCACCGGCATTGCCTCCTCATCCAGCCGGGGCAGGCGGAACACGTCATTTTGCAGCCCCAGTCGCTCGATGGCGCGCCGGATGGCTCCCCATTCCCCATGATCGTCACCACGGAAAACAAGCGGCCAGGGTCTGAATCCGCGGGATTTCAGCGCATGGTGCGCGTGCAGCAGCCGTATGTGATTTTTGTGGGGATAAAAATGACCGACATACAGCCAGAAGATATCCGGCAGGTGGTGGTGGCGTCGAAACGCCGCAATTTTATCTGCCGACGCCGGCTGAAATTTCTCATCCACAATGGCGGGAAGCACCGTCATGCGCCGGGGGGCGGCGTTCAAAAAACGGCGCAGATTGTTCGCTGTCGTATGGGATACCGGCAGCAGCCATGCCGACCGTTTGACCGTATGGCGCATCATCGTTTTCAGATACAGGCGTTTGATGGGGGTAAAGCAGCCGGTTTCGAACAGCATCAGGTCATGAACGGAAACCACGTCAGGAACCGGGGAGAACAGTGACTGCGTGTTGCCGAACCAGTGCAGGATATCGAGGTGATGTATCCGCGTCATGTGGTGCAGCAGGCTGTTTTCATAAGCGATTCTGGCCAGGTTTGATGTGGGCAGATTCACCGGAACCACCTGAAAATTAGGCGTATCCGGCAGGGGAAACGGATGCTTTTGGGTGACAAACGCCACATATTGATTGATGGTGTCGTATTTTCCCAGTGCGGATGTCAGTCGCAGGGCGTAATTCCAGATGCCGCCCACTTCGGGGCGGGTTTGAAGAAGATTGAGGCCTATTCGCATAAGGCAACTCCTAAAAAATGACCTTTCAGCCTAAGGGAAGACATAACAGGTAACCCACCGGATCGAACCGCGTAGGGGCGATTCTCGCGATCGCCCTCTTTTCTGTCGGCAGACGGGATATCAGTTCCCTGCACGTATTTCCCGATAGAGTTCGGCGTATTGCGCCGCAATGTCTTTGGGTTGAAATCGCCGCACGTTGTGAAATCCGTTTTGCACAAGCATATCACGGTATTCAGGGGTTTCAATGACTTTCAGAATTCCGGATCGGATGCTGGCCACATCGAAGGGATTGACAAAACATGCGGCGTTTCCGGCGACTTCCGGCATGGACAGGATATTGCTGGTGACAACGGGTCTTCCGACGGCGTTGGCCTCGATGATGGGCAGTCCGAACCCTTCATAGGTCGAGGCGAACACCAGCATGTCGCATTCCTGATACGCAATGACCAGTTCGGCTCTGGGGATCATGACAGCGTTTGAATACTCGATTCCATGACGGTTTAGCGCTGCCATTTGTGTTGGCGAGAGTTTTCCGACAATTTTCAGGTGACATGAAATTCCTGTCAGCGCTTCGGCGATGCGCAGCAAATTTTTGTTGTCGCGGGTACCGGTCTGCAGAATGACCGGTTTTTGAGAATTGAACGTTGCGGGCGCGGGTTGAAATTCTGGCGATACGCAGCAATGAACCACCCGGATTTTATTCGGATCGCAGTTGAGGCGCCGGAGCAGTTCCCGCCGGGTGGATTCGGAAATGACGGAAATGAGCGCCGACCGTTTTTCCGGAAGCCAGAACCAGAAGAAAAAAAGAACCGCCCTTTTGAGACCTGTCAGTCTTTCGAGCATGACGCAATCAACAATGGTAAGCAATGTTCTTTTGGGGTGAAGGAAGATGGCGAGAAACTGGACGTCTCCGGTGATGTGGTTTACGTCCGATTGCCTCAGCGCGGCTTCCAGTGCGTTGTAGAGGCGCGGGAAAAAGCCTTTGCTGAAAAAACGGGAGACCGCGACGGTGGGGGCAATGAACGAGGGCAGGGCCGCGCGCACGTCTTCAAACTGCTGTTCGATGCTGTACGATATTTCGTAGATGGGCCGGCGGTGGTAGTGTGTGACGCTCATGCCGCGGCTGTTTTCAGAGGCGGTTGTCATGGTTTCATCCCGGTGAGCAGGTGCTGCCAGTGAGTGATATATTGTT
>JAJYBO010000016.1 GCA_021778975.1 Deltaproteobacteria bacterium | reverse complement strand
TTTTTCCTGCAAATTGGGCAGTTCAAATTTCTCGGTGAGAATCTTGCCGAGATCATAGGCGCTCGATTCCATTTCGTGAGGGCCGTCTTCTCCCTGACCTGGGCCGGCCCCCGCGCCTTCCTGCGGACGCACCGGTTCTTCGCCGATGACCTCGCCTTCTTCACCGTCTCCGGAACCGCCGGACGGCGAGTCTTCCGATGATTCCTTGAAGGCGTTGTCATGAATGAATTTTTCTTCAACGGTTGTGGGCACGACGACGATTTTGTCTTTTCCGCCTTTTCCGGGACGGATCAATCTGCCCACCCGGATTTTCCGGGGGAACCCGTCTTTTTCCCGGAGCTTGTCTCGCTCCAGAAGTTCATCCAGCGACCGGAGGTGACTGACCAGACTGGCGGTGATCGGCCCCATGCCCTGAAGATCGAAAAGGTCGTGGTGGCTGTAAAACGACCGCGGCAGCCGCCGGGCAGGTCTGTCTGCCGGTGCTGCATCCACATCGTGGGAATTATCACCGGTTTCGATTTCCCGGAGCATTGCCAAACGCCGCTGCGGTGTCATGAACCCTTCACGCTCCAGCGTTTTGAAAAGTGCATCGAGTTTGGATTTCATGGGAAGACGCCTTTCTGTAAATTCGTTGCCTGTGACGGCGTGTTATCCGTCCATCCCCTTATTTTTCGTCCTCCTGGGTGCAGAAATATTCTATCGTTTTCTGGGCGCAGGTCTTGCAGTAGTTCAGTTTGGTCAACATTGTCTGGATCATCCGATCATGCAGTTTCTGGTTTTCTTCGTTGGTGCGGTTGGCCAGGGCGCCGATCAGGCTTCCGGCGCCCGCGATATCCGACTTCAGCCTCACATCTGTCACGGCCTTGACCAGCTCCAGATTGTCCATAAAATCGTAATTGGGTTCGACGGAAATTTTCTGCCCGTAAATTTTCCGGATGGACGTTCTGAACGTTTCACGCTGCTCACGGGTTTTAAGCCCGATTCGTTCCTCCACGCTGTTGATATACCGTTCGTCAATCTTGAGCGCCCGGAGTTCTCCGGTCTGGGGGTCTTTGTATTTCCACATCTTATCCGGCCCCAGGTTTTCGGCGTCAATGCCGATGATCATGTTGACGTAATTCATGACGTCTTTCCGGATCGCCAGCGGCTCATCCATATAGGCGTTGAACATTTCCGTCATGATGCGTTCGCGGTAAAGCCCTTTGGCGGTTTTGAGGTCTTCCAGGTACTTGACGCGGTCGTTGGCGTCATTCACATAATCCAGAACGATCCGTTCAAGGGCGCGAAATATGTCATAAGCGAACATGCACTCGCCTTCATTGGTTTCCGAGCTTTCCACCAGCAGTTGGATGGATCTGCCCAGGTTGCGCTGCCCCAGGCCTTTTTGCCCGAACCGTTTGGTGATATCCGGATCTTGATTCAGGGTGTCAATGACTTCGGCCAGGGTCTTGATGCTCTTTTCTCCGGCCACTTCACCGGCCGCCAGCTTCATGGTTTCTACCGGCGTTAGTTTTTCGGAACGCGGCAGCCGGGACAGCACCGCCGATACAGAGGCTGCATAATTGAGGTTAGGGTCTTGATGCAGGTATTCGCGCATCAGGGTTGTCCGGGTTTCGTTGCCGATGGCGTATGCCGTAAGGTCTTTCTGGAGCCGGTAATTGGTGTTGTGCGTCACATAACAGAGCCGACAGCGATCCACGATCGGGGCTTCCTCTTTTTCAGACAGAAATCGGTTGAATTCAGAATTGTTGCTGGTGGCGATAATCAGGGTGTCCAGCGGCCATTTGAACCCGTCAATCTCGATGGTGCGATTTTGAATGACGCCCAAATACACCTGCACCAGGTCCTTTTTATTCTTGAAGATTTCATCGCTGAAATGAATGCCGCCGCCGCCCACACGCGCCAGCGCGCCCCGGCGCAGATCGAACCGGTAGGGGTTGTGGGTATCGGTAATGTGCATGAGCCGTTGTATGGATTCTTCACCCAGCAGATCCACGGATGACGAGGTGATTTTGTCCTTGGCCGGATACTTTCCGGTGATCGTCCCCAGACTTTCAATCAGCGGCACTTGTATGACTTCGATATATTCCAGCATATCGGCGATGGCGCCGTTTGTGTAATTGCGGATATCGTTCCAGATATAGCCGGAACAGGCGCCTAAAGGACGGTAATTCTCATAAAGGTTGTCAATCTCGCCGTCTGAAAAACCAATTTCCCGCGATAAAAAGGCCCTGTTTTCCTCCGGGTTTTCAAAAAGGCTCATGGCCAGAATCATGGGGTCTTCGTAAGTCTGGGATTCTATGGTGGATATTTTTCCATAACTGCCGATGCGATCCATATGCGCGAAGCGGAATGTGTATTTGCGGTTTTCTTCACGGAGCAGAAACTCTCGATATTTGGTGCAGAGAAACTCCACAAAGAACGTCTTGCCGTTTCCCGGCTCGCCGATCAGCACATACGCCATTTCCTTGGATGAACCGCCTTCCGCTGCGTCCTTCACATAGGACACAAAGCTGTTCAACTCATCGTACATGCCGATGATATGTTTCTTTCCGGAACGAAAAATACCAAAATCATAGGTGGTTTTTCCGTTGACCACTACCTTGCTGATATCGTTGTCCAGAATCATTCTGGCGACACCCTGAAAGGCGTTCTCAAAACACCGCTTTCCGGATTTGACCGCCGACAGATGATATGTCAGTGCATTGGTGCGACCGTTCTCCATGTGAAAGATTCCTCCGTGACCTTCGTTGTTTGAAATGCGAACTTTTTACAAAACCGGACGGCTTCGTAAAGGGCGTCAAGACTCTGAAGATGAAATATCTATGGCTTATTTGGCGACCGCTTTCTTTTCACGGATAACCATCGAATAAATATTGTCTTTTTGATAATATACCTGCTCTACTTCATAATTGTGTTGTGGCGCCAGATCAATGACGATACGACTTCTGGATTTGGGTGGGGAATGAACGCCCGTCCGGATCTGCTGAACGAACTTGCCGTTTACGGGGATGACCCGCCGGATATTCCGCTCCAGCCAGACATTGGGGAAATCACAAATAATCTTGGGTGCTTCACCTTCGATGACCTGCGTTTCTGGAGGAAAAAAACCTGACAGGACGATCTGGATGCTTTCTGAATCTTTAGAACTGTCATGGGTTTGAATATCCAGGATTTTTCTGCCGTAATCCGATTGAATGGCCGGTGCATGATGTACGGGATGTTCCGCTGCTGGATGAGCGGTGGTCTCATCCGGGGGCGACGATGGTGTCGCCGGTGGATTTACGGGGGCGGGCGCCGATTTTTTGGCTTTGGGTGTTTGGGGCGACGCCGGAGATTTCTTTTCAGCAGGGGGCGGAGAAGATGTTTCCGGCGCCGGCTGAGGCGGTTCTGTTTTTTTCTCTGCTTGTGCCGCGGGTTGAGCCGGTGAAGGAGGCCGGGACTGATTTTCCGGAGCGTTGGCGGGCGCTGTATTTTGCGCGGCGGCCGCTGGTGCGGTGCCATTTCCTGCGGGTGTCGCCGGTGTTGCGATGTTTTCCGCGGGTCGGGCGGGGGCTGCATTGCCGGCGGACTGGGGGGATGCAGCACTGTTGCTGGCGGAACTTGCATGTTCTGCAGCGGGTGGCAAAACCGGCTGCGCGGCGGCAGGTGGCCCTGATGCTGAAGCCGGTATCGGCGATGACGGCGCCTTGATTTTATAATGAAGTACGACGGGTTTGTCGGGAATTTCTTGAGATGATTTTGAATCCGCTCCGTAGAGTACGTCACTCGACAGGAACGTTCCGAATAAGCAAAGAACCGCTCCCCACACAATACATCCCCAACCAGTCACCATCAATCGTCTGTATCTGAAAGATATCATAGGTTTAGACTCCTGATTATAAAATATCACCATAGCAGCCGTATCATATACACTCATATTGTAATAATCCAGTTTTTTTAGTCGTCAATTTTGATGTCCTCGTAAAAAATCGAATTTCAGACGGGTTGGTAAAATGTTCGCGGGCAAGGCGCGCGAATCCTGAGGAGCGATGCGTACTTATGGTGCGCCGCAACGACGAAAGATGCAGCGCAACGCCGCATCCGGACTTTTTACGAAGTCGTCAATTTTTCTTGCCCTGCACGTGTGAGTATGCCATAGAAAACAAAATGAATCTGTTCTGAACGATGAATTTATACCGGGGGTTCTCATGACCGACTCCAGAAAAATAGTCCGGGTTGCCAGTGTCACCAAGTCCTTCAAGCTGGGGAAGGTAGATGTTCTGGCGTTGAAGGGCGTTGATCTCGAAATCGCCGCGGGCAACTACATTTCGATTATGGGGCCGTCCGGCTCCGGAAAAAGCACCCTGTTCAACATGATCGGCGGTCTGGACAAACCCTCCAGCGGAAAAGTCTTCATAGACGAGGTTGATATCGCCCAACTCGACGCATATGAACTGGCCTGGCTGCGCTGTCGGAAAATCGGGTATATCTTTCAGACCTTCAATATCATCCAGGTCATGACCGCGCTGGAAAATGTAACCCTTCCCATGACATTCGCCGGTGTTTCAGACGATATGGCCGTTCAAAAAGGTCTTCAATTGCTCGAAATGGTTGGGCTTAAAGATCGCTTTCGGCACAAGCCTTTCGAGCTTTCCGGAGGCCAGCAGCAGCGGGTGGCCATCGCTCGCGCGCTTGCCAACGACCCGGCCATCATCCTGGCGGACGAACCCACCGGAAACCTCGATCTGAATACGGGTGAAGAAATTATCTATCTGCTCAAACGCCTTAGCCGTGAACGCGGGGTGACGATTATCTCCGCCACCCATGATATAAAGATGCTGAACGTGTCAGATCAGGTGGTCTGGATACGGGATGGCAGAATTGATAAAATCGAAAACCGGGAAGAACTTTCGATTTCTGTCGGGCAGATCGGCGATAAAGTCGAAAACGAAGGATAACGGATTGTCATGAAGCATCTCAGCGCCACCACCCTGTTCGCCGTCATTCTTTGTACCGGAATCTCCTGCATGGCGGCTGATAATTTCACAACCGACATTCACGCTCTGGCCGCAGCGGGAGACCGCAGTACCGGAAGTTCCGGATGTCAGTCCGCCGCCGCCTATATCCGGGAACAGTTTGAAGCTGCGGGGTTTTCCGACATCGGCGTCGAACGTTTCTCCACGCCTGTCCGGGAACAGGGCAATTGCCAGCTCGTCATTCCCGGTCATCAGGGGCAATGCCCGCTGCGCCAAATTCAGGCGAACGCCATATCTCCTCCAGCCACACCGCCGGAAGGGCTGACGGGGCCGCTGGTGTATGCAGGCTCCGGCGATCTGTCCGAATTGAACGGCAAGCCCGTGGAAGGCGCCATTTTGCTGATGGAACTGGATTCGGGAAAAAACTGGATATCGGCGGCCAACCTCGGAGCAAAAGCACTGATTTATGTTGACCGAGGGGCATCATCCCGCTATCTCTTTGAAGATAAAGAAGAACTCACCCCCGTCAATTTTCCGCGTTTTTGGATTTCCCTCGATGAGGCCCGTGAATATTTCGGAAACTTTGAGAACGCTCAACACGGTGTCATCGCGCCCGGCGTCGTGCTGAATTCCGTTTCCGTCTGGAAAGAAGTAGATAGCGACAATGTTTATTGCCTGATTCCCGGCGTCCATCCCAAACTTCAGGACGATCTGGTCATGATCGAGGCGCCTTATGACAGCACCGCCTATGTTTCCGGGCGTTCTCCAGGAGCGGATGAAGCCTGTGGGACGGCCGCGCTTTTAGAGCTGGCCCGTAAATTCAAGCAGACGCCTCCGGAACGTTCCGTTCTTTTGGTGGCCACCAGCGGCCATGCCCAGACGCTGGCCGGGTTGCGGGATATCATGTGGAGTCTGAAAACATCTCCTAAAAATCTGCGCAAAGAGAAACGACGTCTTCGCAACCTGATCCACGACACCCGAAAAGTCGTGGCGTCACTGAGCCAGTCACCGAAAGCCAGTGACGCCGAACCGCCGGATCAGAAGGATGCCGGCGCTCTGGATACCCTGGTAAAAAAGGCTGTCAGTGATGAAATCAAGACCCAGGTGGATCATATCGCTCGTGAGCTGATGCAGCTCAGACTGTCTCAGAATAACACCCAAAATCAGAGCAGAATTCAGGAATTGGCCGAACACCGCCTCCTTTTGCGCAGGCTGGACTGGCAGGCGTCCTTCGATCACCTCGATGCCAGAGAATCACAGGCGCTGGCGTGGTTGAAACCATTGGCGCTGAAACATCAGGAAGCCATTCTCAAAGATGTGATCCACGCATCTAAGCTGCTGGAAAATGCGCTGCATTTCAGGTCCATGGTGAAAAACCGAGAACTGACCGTAACCATTTCACTGCATTTGTCGAGTCATGGTGACGGATTCGGCGCTTTCAATCATGGGTGGCTGTACAGGCTTAAACCCACAGCGGATCACTTCTCGGCTTTCACGACGATAGACGAGGCGATGCGCCGGGACAAATCGGCCAGACATCTCGACCTGTTCAGAGATACGCTTCGTCCCAGCCGACAAACCCCATGGCAGGATTACTTCATGGATCGTCCGGAACTGGGCGGCGAAGTATGCACCCTGGCCGGATATGTCGGGATTACGCTGACAACCGTACATGACGCCAGAAATTTTTGGGGTACTCCGTACGATACTCCTGAAAATATAGATTGGAATTACGCGGCCTTGCAGCATCGGCAAGTGTGCGATTTGCTTTCTCACGTTGTCAACGCCCCGAACATATACAATGACCGCCTGCCGCAAAACGGTTTTTCGACAATTACGGGCAGGGCCAATTTTATACGACAGGGAGAACTGTTTCCTGATCAGCCGGCGCCGGACACCGTTGTTCTCGCTTATCAGGGGGCGGGCCGGTATCATGCAATCGTGGATCATCTTGGGGTATTTCAGCTCAAAGGCGTTTCAGACAAACGTCACGTTCTCGACAAGGTCATTATTGAAGGCTACCGGTTCGATCCCGCGTCCGGAAAGCCGGTGTGGTCCATTGACAAAGAGCAGACCGGCAAGAATGCGTATCGCATGAAGATGCAGCGCACGGACATGGAAACCGATGTGGTGATGTTCGCCTGCAAAAGCACCACCATGTTTGATCTGCTGGATCCACGCGGTTTCAGATATATGACCAGAATCAATCTGATTGATGGCCGGCGGGAGGCCGCTCCCATGCGCTACTGGTTCAGCCGGATTGACACCCGAGCTTCCGTGCTGGCGTCCATCTTCCTGGAGTCTGGAACGCGGCTAAAAATGACGCTCTCCGACTCGGTCATTCACAAAAAAATGATTCTGACCCATGCGGTTCCGGACAATGCCAGCGGTTCGGGATATCTGATTGACAACTGGCCGATACTCTACCACACGGAATATCATACCGCTCAAGATATGTGGGCGCTTCTGGGCCCACGGATCGCGGCGTTGGAAGAACATGGCATCTTCAACGAACAGATCCGCAAGCTCCAGAAGGATGGTCTCAATGCCCTGACCGCCGCGGCGCAGGCGCTCAAGGCCCAGAACTATGCGCGCTTTCTGGAGTCCTCATCCGCGTCATGGGCGCTGGCCAGCCGGGTCTATGACGATGTCGAACAGACCCAGAAAGATGTGCTGTTCGGGGTGTTGTTTTACATCGCGCTGTTTGTTCCATTTGCATTCTGCATGGAGCGGCTTCTGTTCTCTTTCTCCGACATCTATAAACGCATCATCGCGTTTGCAGGCGTCTTGCTTGCCGTGATTGTCGTCATCTATCAAGTTCATCCGGCGTTTCAACTGGCCTACAGCCCGGTTGTCGTCATTCTGGCGTTTTTCATCATCGGGCTGTCTTTTATTGTGACACTGATTGTTTTTATGCGGTTTGAAGAAGAGATGAGCCGGCTTCAGCGTCGGGCAAAACCTGCGGAAACCGGCGATATCGGGCGGTGGAAAGCATTTTCCGCGTCGTTTTTCCTGGGGGTCAGTAATTTGCGCAGGCGCCGGATCCGAACCGCTCTGACCTGCGCCACACTCATTATCCTGACCTTTACGATCATGAGTTTTACATCGGTTAAGAGCATGCGGCTGCACTCCCGGATACTGTACCAGTCTAGCGCTCCTTACACCGGATTTTTGCTGAAAAACGTCAATTGGCAGGATATTCCGCAGGAAGCGCTTCCTGTTCTCTCCAATGCTTTTGGCGATGCCGGCCCCATTGCCCCCCGTGTATGGTTTGAAAATGCCGACCGCACCCGAACCCGGGATGTACCCTTACAGTATCAAGATAAAAAATTCATTGCGCAGGGGATGATCGGGCTTTCTCCTGACGAGCCGAATGTCACTGGCCTGAACCGGATACTGATCGCGGGTCACTGGTTTGGCCCAAAGGATCACCACAGCATCATCATTTCGGACCGCATGGCGCAGGAACTGGGTGTTCGTGTGACCGCAGAATCTTATCCCGATATCCTGGTGTGGGGGGTTCCGTGGAAGGTTGTCGGCATATTTTCCGGCAAACAGCTCCAGGACGCGCCGGATCTGGACGGAGAGCCTTTGACCCCCATCACGTTTCCCCGCGAAGCGATTCAGGAAATGACGGATGTCGAAATGGACGCCATGGAGTCCGGCGACGATGTCCGTACATTTCAAAGCCGGTATCAGCATACATCGGAAGAACTGACCGTGATCGTTCCTTCGGAAACGCTGCTGTCTTTAGGCGGCAGATTGAAAGCGGTGGCGGTTCGTCATGCGTCAGACAGTCATGCATCGCGTATCGCCGCCCAGCATCTGGTGGACCGGTTGGGGCTTGCCGTATTCAGCGGTGAAAAGAACGGCACTTATCTGTATAGCGCCAGTGACGCCATCAGCTACAGTGGCGTGCCCAATATCATGATCCCCATTGTCATTTCGATCTGCATCGTGTTGAACACCATGATTGGCAGTGTATATGAAAGAAAGCGGGAAATCGCGGTTTACACGTCCATAGGACTGGCGCCGTCCCATGTCAGTTTTCTGTTTATTGCCGAGGCCATGGCGTTTGCCGTTTTGAGCGTTGTAATGGGATATCTTTTTGCGCAGACCACCGCGCGTCTTTTTGCCGGAACCTCCCTGTGGGCGGGTGTCACGGTCAACTATTCATCCCTGTCCGGCGTCGCGGCCATGATTTTGGTCATGCTGGTCGTACTGATATCCGCTATTTACCCCTCGAAGGTTGCCGCGGAAATCGCCATTCCGGATATCAACCGCGCCTGGACGCTGCCCCCATCCCAGGGCAACCAGCTTGAAATTACGTTGCCGTTTTTGATGAAATACCATGAACACAAAAGCATCGTCGGATTTTTGCTCGACTATTTCAAGAGCCATCAGGATGTTTCTCACGGGCTTTTCGCTACGGATGATATTTCCCTGAACGAGGTGTGTCCGGTGACCCGCGCGATTCACCCTGCAGAAATCTGTTCCGGGACCGCCTGCTGTCGAGACAGTTGTGTTCAGCTTGCCGCACATGTGTGGCTGGCCCCGTTTGACTTCGGCATTATGCAGCAGACAACGCTGCGTTTCTGTCAGTCCCGTGAAGAACCCGGTTTTCTGGAAATCAGCATTCTCTTGGAGCGGGAATCCGGAGAATCGAACGCATGGAGGCGCATTAACAAGGCGTTTCTGCACACCATCCGCAAGCAACTGCTGATGTGGCGGTCACTGAATCCGTCGGACCAAGAACGTTACGAAAAACTGCTGACAGAGGCGTTGGCCGCTCAAGCGTGATGAATTTGTTCTGTCCAGCACCATCGTATGGCGCCGCCTTCGATGGTGTATCCCAGATGATTGTGTTCCAGCGCGTACGCCAGCGTTGACCTCAGCCGGCGACAATCTGTCTTTTCGGATAGAAATGGCGTGACGCGCATCGTCAGATCATCGAGAAGCGTGTCAGCCCCGGCAGTATCCCCCATCATGTGCAGTGGCCATACACCTGAATTTTCGAGTGCAGTGGCCATCATCATATCATACATCGTAACGGTGCGCTCCAGATTCACGAGTGGCCAGGCTTCCTCGTCAGAGGCATCGCCGGAAGCCATGCGTTCGGCGATTGTTCCCAGGTACCGGTTGAAATCCTCCTCCCACCGGATCACAATGTCATTCAGCATATCGCGGGTTACGGACGGTGTTTCGACGATGGCGCGGTTGGCATGGTAATCCGCCCAATTGTTGGATAAAATGGTGATGCCGAGGCGATCTGATGCTTCCCGAACACGGGCGCCAGGAAACGGCGCCAGCAGATGAAATCCGTAAGAAACCCCCAGCGCCTTCAGATGTTCGCCGAAGGCCAGTGTTTCTTTCAGGGTGTCTGGCGTTTCGCCCGGAAGCCCCAAAATGAACGATCCGTGCGGCGGCAATTCGGCTTCATTGCACATTTCAACCGCACGTATCACCTGATCCCGCGTGATTCCCTTGCGGATGATTTTCAGGATATCCGCATTACCGGATTCGATGCCAAAGCTCACCGCCTGACACCCTGCGGCCTTCATGCGTTTTAGAACCTCTACGGAAACTGTATCCACCCGGGCAAAAGATGTCCACCGCACCGTCAGGTTTCGACGTAAAATTTCATCACATACCGCTATGCAATGACGCGGATTGGCAGTAAACAGATCATCGGCGACATTGATCTGACAGAACCCGAAGCGGCTCAGCGATTCCATTTCATCCACCACTGACGGGGGATCCCGGTAGCGGACTTTGGCGCCCACCATCTTCCTGCCCACACAGAAAATACAATGATAAGGACAGCCGCGACTGGTGGTCATGGAAATCGGCATTCCCAGCGCCCGGTATCTGCCCAGGGCCAGCAGATGTCGGGCGGGGGGCTGGAGCGTGTTGACATCCGCATAGGGTCGTTTTCCTGTGAACACAACGATGCCTGCATTTCGATATGCCAGACCGAGGATAGTATCCCAGTTCTTTTTCTTTCCATGCAGGAGTTCTTTTGAGATGTCCACGATCGTTTCCTCGCCTTCTCCGATCACGGCCATATCCAGATCTGGAAATGCGTTCAGCGTATCTTCCGCGCAGAAAGAAACGTGGGGGCCTCCCATTACCGTCAGGCAGTTGGGGCAATGGCGTTTGGCGTCCTGAATCAGACAAATCGCCGTATCGAACGTCATGGTAACGGCGGTGGCGCCGACAATGTCTGGTTGAAAGCGATCCAGTTCACGCTGGAAACCTTCAATGGTGTATGGGAATATCACATAGTCCAGAATCTTCACGACAACGCCTGCATGTTCCAGGGCGGCGGCCAAATAGGCCAGACCCAGCGGCGGAGATGGATTTTCGGACAGGGGATAAAATGGATTGATCAACAGACAACGCATGGATGTTTCCAGTTTTTTTGTAAAGCAAACGATAAAAAAAAGGCCCGAGAATATCTCGGGCCTTAGCGTTATCACAACAACCTGTACGGATTAGAAGAGGCCGCTGACCTTTCCGGTGGTAGTGTCCACATCAATTCTTCTGAACGCCGGGTTGGAGCTGGTGCCGGGCATCAGGCTGATAGCGCCTGCGCAGGGGCAGAGGAATTTGGCGCCGGAATAGATGAGAACGTCGCGGATCGGCAGCGTCCAGCCTTTGGGAACGCCCTTGAGCGTCGGGTCATGGGTGAGGCTCAAGTGGGTTTTGACCATCATGGTAGCGAAATCGGCATATTTGGGATCGCTTTCCAGCATTTTGGCCTTGGCTTCGGCTTCGGGTGTCCAGGAAACGCCGTCCGCGCCATAGACTTCTTTGGCGATCAGGGCAACGCGATCTCGCAGTTTGGTTTCCAGCGGATACAGGAATTTGAAATCGTTCTTGTCGTTACAGGCGTCAATAACGGCATCCGCCAGTTCGAGTGCGCCGTCACCGCCATCCGCCCAATGGGTGGATTTGGCGCAGCGGGCGCCGGCAGCCTCAGCGGCTCTGCGAACAATGGCAACTTCCGCGTCGGTATCGGTATGGAAGCAGTTGATGCACACCACCGGGTTGATACCGGCTTTGCGGATTGTCTTGATATGATGCACCATATTCTCGACGCCCTTTTCGACCAGTTCCAGATTTTCTTTGAGATAAGCATCCGGAAGTGCGATACCGGCGACCACTTTAGGCCCGCCGCCGTGCATTTTGAGCGCGCGAATGGTGGTGGTCAGAACCGACACATGGGGTTTAAGCCCGCTGTTACGGCATTTGACGTTCCAGAATTTTTCGAATCCGATATCTGCGGCAAAACCACTCTCGGTGACGTGATAGTCGAACATCTTGAGACCGATGCGGTCTGCAATGATGGAGGACTGACCGACCGCGATGTTGGCGAATGGCCCGGCGTGAATCATACAGGGCTGATGTTCGGCGGTGCTCATGAGGGTGGGATTGATGGTGTTTCTCATGAAGGCAGCCATGGCGTTGCCCACTTCCAGATCGCCGGTGGTGACCGGTTTACCGCTCTTGTCAAACCCAACGGTAATGTCATTAAGCCGTTTTTTGAGGTCCGCCAGATCGCGGATAATGGCCAGAATGGCCATACATTCCGAACCAACGGCGATTCCGAATTTGGACTGCATGGTGA
This sequence comes from Deltaproteobacteria bacterium, assembly GCA_021778975.1. Classification (GTDB taxonomy): domain Bacteria; phylum Desulfobacterota; class Desulfobacteria; order Desulfobacterales; family Desulfatirhabdiaceae; genus RAAP-1. The sequence continues at coordinate 9,573 of JAJYBO010000016.1, read as the reverse complement.
ACCCATCGGTTCTGCCACCGAGACCAATGATGATATTTCTCAGAGACTGGGCGCAAAAATCAATGATCCATCCCATTTCAATACGGGTGGGGTCCAGATCGAGTCTGCGCATTTTGGTAAGGCGGGCGAGCTGCTCGTCGTTGTAATTGCGCTCATGCTGCATTCTGGCGGTTAAAGCGACCATGGCCAGGTTGTGGGCGTTCATGATGTCATTGATGTCACCCGTCAGCCCCAATGAGAATTCGGTCATAGGGATAATCAGGGCGTTGCCACCACCCGCCGCGGTGCCTTTGACGTTCATGGTTGGCCCGCCGGATGGCTGACGCAGAGCGCCGCCAACATTTTTACCGCGTTTCCCAAGCCCTTCCATCAAGCCGACAGAGGTGGTGCTTTTGCCTTCACCCAGAGGGGTCGGAGTGATAGCGGTCACTTCAATATACTTACCATCAGGCCGGTTCTGAAGTCTGTTGATGATCTTGAGAAAATCCAGCTTGGCCAGTCTGCCCATAGGAAGAATTTCATCTTTTTGCAGCCCCAGTTCTTCGCGCCATTGTTCCGGCGTTTTCATGTGGGCTTCGGCAGCTTCTGAAATCTGCCAGTCCTTCATTTCTACAGCATTGTAAGCCATTGATTCGATCCTCCATTGTATTGAGGTTGGTGGTTTTATGAATCTGACTGAAGCCCCTCGGGAAAACCTGCGGTTCTAAAGTAGATTCAGTACAATTTAAGGAAGATACACATTATCTATCTGTATCCGCCGATGCCGCGATACCGGAGCGGGCAGCCGTCGTTACCCGGCGGGAACAGACACGACATAATGTACATGATTCACCCTGTACAATAGCACTCAGTATCATGGGATATATGATTTGGCAAGCAATAAAAAAGGGGTTCACATAAAAAGTCGAATTTCGGACGGCTTTGTAAAAAGTTCGCAGGTAATGAGCGTAAATAATTAATAATGATAAGTATTTATGGTGAGCCGCAACGACGAAGGATGTAGGGCAACGCAACATTCGGACTTTTTATGAAGCCGTCAAGGGTTTTTCTTGACAAACAGGAACCTGACAATTATTCTTATCAAGAACTATTATCAAGATAGTTATATTTCTTGTTAGATTAAAAAGTTATTAATCCTACCCATTCACAACCATCTCATGAAGGGAGAACACTATGGATATCAAAAAACCAGACGCTCCGAAAGCAATCAACCCCAGCGATGTCACCATTTGCGAAGCCACCGCGCAAATGCTGCGAAAAGCCCAGCGCGACGGCGTCGAAACCGCGTTTGACCGAGCCGCCAACATGAAAGCCTGCCCTATCGGCGCGGATTCGGCATGCTGCAAACACTGCTCGATGGGGCCGTGTCGGCTGAACGCCAAAGATCCGTACAGCAAAGTAGGCGTTTGCGGCGCGGATATTGACACCATTCAGGCGCGAAACTTCGCCCGCATGGTTGCCGCCGGTACGGCCGCCCATACCGATCACGGCATGTCAATTCTGGATTTGTTTCGCGAAGTTGTCAGCGGACATATCACGGATTATAAAATCAAGGATACCGTCAAATTGGAAAATGTCGCCAAATCCATCGGCATTGATGTAGAAGGCAAATCGGTGTCCGAAATCGCCAAAGAATTATATACGGAACTTGAAAAAACTTATACCCAGATTGAAGGTGAGATTCCTTTCATCCGGAGGGTTCCCCCCAAGACGCTTGAAACGTGGAGAAAGCTTGGGATCGTTCCACGGGGCGCGATGCGTGAAATCATGGAAATGATGCACCGCACCCACATGGGCGTTGACCAGCAGTACGAGAACATCACCCGGCAGTTCAGCCGCACCGCCCTTGCAGATGGCTGGGGAGGATCCATGGTGGCCACGGAACTGGAAGACATCATGTTCGGAACCCCGTCTCCGGTCTGTGTCGAAGTCAACATGGGCGTTCTGAAGGAAAATCAGGTAAACATCATTATTCACGGGCATGAACCCAGCCTGTTTGAATCCGTGTTTGAATCCGTGAACGAGCCTTCCCTGATCAAGGCCGCCAAAGACGCCGGCGCCGCTGGCATCAATCTTGTCGGCATGTGCTGCTCCGGCGCCGAGATGATGGTGCGGCATGGTGTTCCTCATGCAGGCAATTTCATGTCCACAGAAGCCGTCCTGGTCACGGGCGCGGTGGACGCGATCGGCGTTGATGTCCAGTGCATCAAGCAAGGTCTGGCGAAGGTCGCCCAATGTTACGGCACAGTCATGTTCACCACCAACCCCAGATGCAAAATCGAAGGCGCTCAGCATATTCCTTTTGATGACCATAATCCCAAGGCCTGTACGGACGAAATTGTCATCAAGGCGATCACGCGGTTTAAAAACAGAACCCGCCCCATCGAAATTCCCAAGATTGTCAACACCGGCATTCACGGATTTTCACATGAATACATCAGTTACATGCTGGGCGGTAGTTTCAGATCCAGTTATACGCCGTTAAACGACAATATTATCAATGGCCGTATCCGGGGAGTTGCCGGCGTTGTCGGTTGTACCAATCCCAGGGTCAAGCAGGATTGGGTTCATGTGGAACTGGTCAAAGAACTGATTAAAAACGATGTGCTGGTGCTTCAGACCGGTTGCTCCCAGATTGCGCTGGCCAAAGCGGGGCTCACGATTCCCGAAGCTTCGGTGCTGGCAGGCCCTGGTCTCAGAGAAGTCTGTGAAACCGTTGGTATGCCGCCGGTTCTGGGACTCGGCGCCTGTGTGGACAACAGCCGCATTCTGGTGGCGGCATCCGAAATGGTTCGGGAAGGCGGTCTTGGCGACAGCATCGCCAGCCTCCCGGTCGCCGGCGCGGCCCCGGAATGGATGAGTGAAAAAGCTATCGCCATCGGCCAGTATTTTGTGGCCTCCGGCGTCTATACGGTTTTCGGCGTCACATTCCCCATCGTAGAGAAAACCCGCTTTCACAAGCATCTCTTTGAAGAACTGGAACAGATGGGCCTGGGCAAGTGGGGATTTACCGCGGATCCGTATGAAATGGCCAGAATGATGATTGCGCATATTGACAAGAAACGCAAGGCGCTGGGGCTGGATAAGTCTCGTGAACGCGTCCTGGTGGATATGGCGGATCGTCGTTCGATGGAAGCCGCCTGATATTGATCTGATATCAACAATCCCACAACGAGGACGATCGCCAGGTTGCCCTCGTTGTGGTTATCCCATCCGATTTTCTTTCAGATAGCGATAGAGCGTCGCTCTGCCAACTCCCAGCGATTTTGCCGCCTGAACCTTGTTGCCGCCGGAACGTTCCAGCGCGGATCTTATGAGCGAATCATCCAGTTTTTTTTGAGAAGGCTGTATTCCGATGGATGGAGATGCAATTTCCGCGGGAATATGCTGCGGGGCGATCAGATTTCCCAGGCATTTTACCACCGCGTACTGAACCGCATTCTGAAGTTCCCGAACGTTGCCGGGCCACCGATACCCCATCATCAGCGACAGGGCTTCCTTTGAAATACGGCGTGGTTTCTGGCCATTGCGGCGGGCGGCTTCCTGAAGAAAATGTTCGACCAGAAGGGGAATATCACTTTTGCGCTCCCGGAGCGGCGGCAGGTGAATGGGGATGACATTGAGACGATAATATAGATCATCCCGAAAGCGGTTCATCTGAACTTCTTTTTTGAGATCTTTGTTGGTGGCGCTGGTGACTTTGACATTCACCGATACGGTTTTTTCTCCGCCCACTCGCTCGAATTCGCCTTCCTGGAGAAATCGCAGCAGTTTTACCTGAACGGGTTTGGATAAGTCAGCGACCTCATCCAGAAAGACGGTGCCGCCATCCGCAAGTTCAAAGCGCCCCTTTTTATCCCGAATCGCGCCGCTGAATGCGCCCTTGACATGCCCGAAAAGCTCGCTTTCAACCAGACCCTCTGGCAATGCACCGCAATTGATAGGCACAAAAGGCCCGTTGCGCCGCGGACTTTCGTTATGAAGCGCCGCTGCCACCAGTTCCTTTCCGGTGCCTGTTTCGCCGGAAATGTGTATCGGGTAATCATACGCCGCGGCATTGCGGATCTGGTGAAAAATTTCCAACATTTTCATATCATGGCCGATAATATCCGAAAAACCGCCGGGCTTTTCCGCTTTCAACTGAAGATTCAGAATTCCTGTGACATCCCGGAACAAGGCCAGAACGCCTGCAAGGTTTCCCGCGTTGTCTTTCATGGCGGTCGTTCGCATCTCTATGCGGCGCAATTCTCCGTGGCGCGTCTGGATATGGGTGATGTACTCTTCGTTTTCACCAAGCGGAGACTCCTGACTGCAGAAATGACAAAGATTGCCGCAAAATGGCCTGCCAAATGCCTCGTGGCAGTCTTTACCGATGACGTCTTTTCTGGTGAATCCCGTTATTTTTTCGGCTTCCTGATTGAAATAAAAAATGCGCCGGTCGGTATCGTGGGCAATAATGCCTTCTCTGATATTATCCAGAACCTGTTCGAGATTGTTGGCGTAGGAAATGATATTTTCCAGCATCAAGGCGGCGACGTCCTTTGTTGGTATGTCGTGGAAGGATGATCTACCTTTACAGACGATCTGTATATGAGAAGATCATAAAAGTCAACGTTCTGATTCTGGTAGGGCAGGGCGTCAGACGGATGAGGGCGGGGTTTTGCCAGATTTTTGGGACAAAATCATCTGATAGGCTTTTTTTCGGGAAATGCCGTATTGTAGAGAGAGGGTTCTGGCCAGGTCGCCGGTGCTTTCTTCGGAATGAGCGGCGGCTTCCGTCACAACGCTGGCGGCGGCTTCAGATAATTCGGTGGCGTCCCGCTTTTTCCCGGAGATCAGCAGGGTGCATTCCCCCTTGACTTCCGGACGTGCGGACAGGGTATCCCGTATTTCTGACAGGGTTCCACGGATAAATTCTTCATGGGACTTGGTCATTTCTCGAGACAATACCGCCTGACGGGTTCCCAGAATGGCAATGGCATCTTCTATAAATTGTAAAACGCGCTTGGGGGATTCGTAAAAAATCAATGTTCTGGGTTCACATGCCATTTCTTGTAAAAGAGCGACACGGTGTGTCTGCTTGCGTGGTGGAAACCCCAGAAATGTGAAGGCGTCGGTCGGAAGTCCGGAAACGCTCAGAGCGGCAATGGCCGCCGATACGCCAGGGATGGGAACGACTTTGACGCCAGCCCCGATGGCCGATTGTATCAACCGGTATCCAGGATCGGATACGGATGGGGTGCCGGCGTCCGATATGAGCGCGATAGCGGCGCCTGCCTGAAGTTTCTGAACCAGACCGGCCGCTCGTCCTGCTTCGTTATATTCATGACAGGAAACCAGTCGAGATGCAATCTGGTATTGGGACAGCTTCCGGGCCGCAAGGCGGGTATCTTCGGCAGCGATGATATCCACCGTACTCAGCACTTTCAGCGCGCGCAGGGTGATATCGGCGTCGTGACCAATCGGCATGGCCACCACATAAAGGACGCCTTTTTCGATCTGCAACGCATCAGTAAGGGGGCGGGGCAAAGGCATTCTTGATCAACTCTATGGTGTCGCCCGCCGGGTCCGAGGTAATGGCCACCACATCGAATCTAGCGCGGACATGGCTTTGACGGGTCATTTTCAGATAGAAAAGAGCGGTTTTGGAAATTCTGCGCTGCTTCTGAAATGTAACGGCGTTCTTGGGACTTCCGAAAGCCGGGGATGTTTTCGATTTTACTTCGACGAAGACCAGTGTGTCTTGATCCAGGGCGATGATATCAATTTCGCCTGTCCGGGTGCGGAAATTTCGTTCGATGATCCGGTAACCCTGACGTTTCAGATAATCCACGGCGCGGAGTTCGTTGTTGGCGCCGGAGCATTGGAGATGGGTCGGCATGGTCAGACGAGCGCCCGACGCCGGCCATCTGAGGTCTGCACCCCCGATGGGGTTGGATATGACAGGTTCAGATGCTCTTTGACGCCTTTGAATGTTTTGCGATGGATGGGAGAACAGCCGTGATTTCGGATCGCCTGTTTATGAAACGGGGTCGGGTACCCTTTATGAACGGCGAATCCAAATTCTGGATAATCGTCATGGTAGCGTTCCATCAGCCTGTCTCGCGTCACCTTGGCCACAATGGAAGCCGCGGCAATGGAAGTACTCAGGCTGTCGCCTTTGGGAATCGCTTTCTGGGGCAATGCAGCGGCAATGGTGAAAATGCCATCTATCAGAACGATATCCGGCAAAGGAGACAGGTTATCAACCGCCAGCTTCATGGACAACAACGCGGATTTGAGAATATCGGTGCGATCAATCTCACCGGCATCTACAATCCCAATACCGATGGCGTCTGCATGTGCATATATCTGCCCATATAGCATTTCACGTTTTCGAGGGGTCAACTTCTTGGAATCGGTAATGCCTGTAACCTGAAAAGGAAACGGCAGAATAACGGCTGCAGAAACCACAGGACCGGCCAGGGGACCCCGACCGGCCTCGTCAACGCCGGCAATCCGGACAAACCCTTTCCGCCGTGCAAGTTGCTCGAATTCCCACATATCCACAATTCCTGCCGCTATCTTAACCGGTCTTCCTTGATTCTGGCGGCTTTGCCCCTGAGCTTTCGGAGATAATAAATTTTGGCGCGGCGGACAGCGCCTTTGGACACAAACTCGATGCGATCTATAATCGGCGAATGCAGCGGAAAAACGCGTTCAACCCCAATGCCGGAAGACATCTTCCGAATGGTGAACGTTGCATTGGTTGTACCGCGGCGCTTGCTGATGACAACACCTTCAAAGACCTGGATACGTTCTTTTTCACCTTCCTTGATTTTTACATGAACCTTTACGGTGTCTCCGGCGGAAAACGCCGGCAGGTCCATACGCATCATATCTCTTTCTAACTGCTCAACAATATTCATTGTTACCCCCAAGTTCTTTAAATATCATATCGAATAAATGTGACGGCTTCGTAAAAAGTCCGGATGCTGCGTTGCGCTGCATCCTTCGTCGTTGCGGCGTACCATAAGTACGCCTCACTCCTCAGGATTTGCGCGCCTTGCCTGCGGCCTTTTTACAAAGCCGTCTGAAATTCAACTTTTTACGAGAGCATCAAATGTGACAACTTCGTAAAAAGTTCGTGTGCTGCTGCAAGACGTCACTCTCTGTCTCCCAGCAACCGATCTAAGATGATGGACGCCGCCGAACGTACGGAAAGATGGTTATATGCCGTATTGCCCTGAAGGGGCGACAGGATATAATCTGCGGCGTCCATACAATCTTGTGAAAGCCCCCAGGCCGTACCGAACACCAGCAGACAGGGAGGGCCTCTCTTTAGCATTTCCCGGAAGGAGCGGGTGGAAATAACGCCCGGATTGTTTCGGGCGCTGGTAACGACTGTACGGGGATATACGCCGTGGTGTTTACCGGCGATATCCTGAGACACAGCCTCCAGGGTTTCTCGAATGGCAACGGTTTCGAGCGCCTCGCGTCGCTTGGAATTGTACACTGCACCCGCGCCCTCCGTCCAGTGCGAAATCAATGTCTTCACCAGTTCTGTCTGGTCTTCAAGCGGCGTAACGATGTAAAACCCCGCGGCGCCATACGTGCGGACAGCCCTGGCGATGTCATGGATGTCTAAATTGGTTACCGCCGAAGCGATGACATCGCCCCGCTTATTGATCACCGGATAATGCGCCAGCGCCACATACAGATTGGGACTGCAATATGTGTTCAATATCCAACCGCCATTGCTGAAGAATCTTTATTTCATCCGGTGTAAACCGACGCTGTAAAAGCAAATCTTTTCGTTTTAAAGCGGTGCGAATCAGCGAAGATTCTAACCGCCATTTTTCGATGGCCGCATGATGTCCGGAAAGCAGAACATCCGGAACCGCTTCCTGTTCAAAAACCGCGGGCCGCGTGTAGTGGGCATGCTCCAGGAGATTGTTGGCGAAAGAATCTTTCTGCGCGGATTCTTCACCGCCCAAAACGCCTGGGATCAACCGGGCCACAGATTCCATCAATACCATTGCCGGCAACTCACCGCCCGTCAGTACATAATCACCGATGGATATCTCGTCTTCCACATAATCCTGACAAATACGCTCGTCAATGCCTTCATACCGGCCACAAATCAGAATCAGACCGGGAAGCGTCGAAAGCTCCGCTGCGATGGTTTGATTCAACCGCCGCCCCTGAGGAGACAGATAGACCGTTCTGGCCCCTGGCGCAACATCACCTGCATGACGGATGGCCGCCACGACAGGTTCTGGTTTCATAACCATCCCGTTTCCGCCGCCAAAAGGCCTGTCATCGGTTATCAGATGCCGGCCCCGGGCAAAATCACGGATATTGACAGCTTCTGCGGTGATGCTCTTCTGCTCGATAGCCCGCCGGACAATACCGTATTCCCAGAAGGAGTGAAACATTTCCGGGAAGATGGTCAATACAATAAATTTCATTACAAAACCATATCGCCCGACGCGGCTAAAGCCCTTCCGGCACGTTCACCCGCATCACTTTCCGCGGCACATCAATATCGAGAATGACCGATGCAATGGCCGGAAGCAGTATTTCTTTGGATTCTGGCGTATGAACGACATAAACATCATTGCCGCCAGTTTCAAAAATTGAGGCCACCGTTCCCAGACATTGTCCATCCGTGGATACCACTGTCATCCCTATAATGTCAGACCAGTAATAAGTGTCTGCGTCAAGTTGGGGAAGACGTGATTTTTCGACCAGAATTTCCGAGCCTCTGAGAGATTCGGCGCTGGTGCGATCCAGGACATTTTCAAGCAAAAAAAACAGCACCTGGCCATGATACCTGACATCTTTCACGATGGCGGACGTATAATCACTGCATCCAGGACGCTTCAGAAGCACGGGCGTTCCCGCGCTAAAAATCTCACCTGTTTCCGGATCGCAATTGACTTTGACATATCCGCGGATACCATGGGCAGCCACAATTTTGCCTGCTGTCACACATACATCCGGACGTATGGCGGAAAACGGCTTATTCAAGAATTTCGAGAACCGTGCGTTTTTTGATCTTGGCGGACGCAGCGCTCAATATGGTTCTGAGCGCTCTGGCCGTACGTCCCTGTTTTCCGATGACCTTACCCAGATCCTCCTTGGCTACTTTCAGTTCGAGAACCGATGTCTGATTTCCCTCAACTTCTGAAACCACCACCTGTTCAGGATGGTCAACAAGCGCCCGGGTAATATACTCGATCAGCTCTTTCATAGCTCTATCTCCTTTAGCACAGGCAGGAATCCGGGAATGTCATTATTCACGGGAGATTCAGGCCGCGGCGCCCTGTTTTTTCAGAATACTTTTGACCGTATCGCTGGGCGTTGCCCCCTGGGTGATCCAGTATTGCACCCGATCCGTTTTCAGGGTGATATCGGCCGGCGTGTTCAACGGGTTGTATGTTCCGAGTGTTTCCAGAAACTTCCCGTCACGGGGGCTTTCGCTATCCGCAGCGACAATACGATAAAAAGGGCGTTTTTTGGCGCCATGTCTGGCCAGCCTGATCTTAACAGCCATGTATATCTCCTTGTAATTCAATATGTTGTTTTGTA